>CAZKEO010000296.1:0-3482 GCA_964551785.1 uncultured Eubacteriales bacterium
GCTCATAAGGAATACCATATAGATATGAATAATCAGGAATTGTCTGGTGGAAGGCAGTATCAAATACAGCAACTTCAGGCACGCCAGGCAATAATTTTTGACAAGCTTTGATACCGATGATGTTAGGAGGGTTATGTAGAGGTGCAAGTTCAGCACACTCTTCTAAGCCATCCATTACTTTATCATCAATAATTACGGAAGCCGCAAACTTCTCACCACCATGAACTACCCGGTGGCCGACTGCAGTAATTTCAGAAAGTTCCTTGATGACACCATGCTGAGAGTCAACCAGAGCCTTAAGTACCAGCTCAATAGCTACCTGATGATCAGGAATCGGTTGGTTGATAACTGTTTTTTCATTACCAGCAGGTTCATGTGTTAATTGTGAACCCTCAATGCCAATACGCTCCACAAGACCTTTAGCTAATAGATCCTGATTTGAAGTTTCGATAACCTGGTACTTAAGCGAGGAGCTTCCACAGTTGAT
Organism: uncultured Eubacteriales bacterium; assembly: GCA_964551785.1. Lineage (GTDB taxonomy): Bacteria > Bacillota > Carboxydocellales > JAJZTU01 > CAZKEO01. Next base: position 488 of record CAZKEO010000296.1, read on the forward strand.
TACTAGTACTTTCATTAAAAATATACCCCCTATTATTTATGTTTATACTATTATCCCTACCCAGCAGGGCAAAAGACTTGTGGTATAAGCCTAGGTAGACTGCGTTAAACCTACTTAGCTTGGGCCTGAACAGCAGTAATCGCCACAACATTCACAATGTCATCGACACTACAACCTCTAGAAAGGTCATTAACCGGAGCAGCAATACCCTGCAGAACCGGACCTAAGGCTTCCGCCCCAGCTAATCTTTGGACTAATTTATAACCAATATTTCCTGCTTGTAGATCAGGGAATACCAAAACATTAGCTTTACCAGCAACAGTACTTCCAGGAGCCTTACTACTTCCAACTGAAGCAACCAAGGCAGCATCAGCTTGCAGCTCTCCATCTACTTTCAAATCAGGATAACGCTCTTTCGCAATTTTAGTAGCAGTTTCTACCTTTGTTACTAGTTCATGGGCAGCACTACCCATTGTAGAGAAGGAAAGCATTGCCACAGTAGGATCACTAATTCCGGCAATATTTTTAGCGGTTTGCGCTGTAACAAAAGCACTTTCAGCCATTTGTTCAGCAGTAGGAACAGGGGTTACGGCACAATCAGCAAAGACCATTAGTCCACGATCGCCGTATGTTTCCTGAGGAAGAATCATAATAAAGGCTCCGGATACTGAGGAAATCCCAGGTGCTGTTTTGATAATTTGCAGGGCTGGACGGAGCACATCACCAGTAGTGCTCAAAGACCCTGCCACCATACCTTCGGCATCTCCTTTTTTGACCATCATGGAACCATAGTATAAAGGGCTCTGCATTAATGCGGCCGCTTCTTCTTTAGTCATGCATTTGCTTTTGCGAAGTTCGACCATCTCATCAATATAGCTGTCCAATTTAGGATTGTCCCAAGGGTTAACTATTTCTACACCCTCCAGATTTACTCCCAGTGCCTGAGCTTGTTGGTTGACTTCTTCTGGTTTACCTAAGACAATAATATGAGCGATACCAGCTTGAGCAATTTTAGCTGCTGCTTTTAGCACCCGCTCATCAGAAGACTCAGGCAGAACAATTTTACGCTTGTCTGCACTGGCCTTTGCATGAATTTCTTCCATGAGATTAACTGCCATTTTTTAATACCCTACCTTTCTAAATCTATTATTTTGTGTACTCATAAACACGTTCCTCAGAGGATTAGCAGGTTTTTACTGCCTGAGGAACGAATATTTTTTTAGATGCTTAGAAAGAATAACTATGGGGAGGTTTGGTCAGGTGAAGGTTATCGGAATTATTGCTGAATATAATCCATTTCACAATGGGCATCAATACCATCTAACGACAGCAAAGCAACTGACTGGTGCCTCTTACAGTGTGGGTGTAATGAGTGGTAGTTTTCTGCAAAGGGGCGAACCCGCCTTAGTAAACAAGTGGGCCAGAGCCCAAATGGCTCTTGCCGCTGGAATGGACTTAGTAGTGGAATTACCTACAGCTTATGCCACCCGAAGTGCCCATTTTTTTGCCGAAGGTGCTGTGCGTCTGCTGGAAGCTACTGGCATTGTCACTCACCTTTGTTTTGGTAGTGAGCTAGGTAGCTTAACCCCCTTAGCAGAGGTTGCTTCCCTAGTGGTCGATGAACCTCAAGAGTTAAGCCTATTAATCAAACAACAACTCAGTCAAGGGCTTGTCTACCCTAGCGCTAGAGCTAAAGCGATTTCAGAATATGTATTGCTTCATAATTATGACCCGCAAATAGCTTGGGGTGAGATTCTCGCTAGCCCCAATAATATTTTAGGTATTGAATATCTCCGGGCTTTAAAATTAATTAATAGTCCAATCGAAGCTTTTACTCTCCGGCGAAATATTTCCGGACATAATGACCTGGAGCTGGGTAATAGCTCAATTGCTAGTGCGACTAGCATTAGGCTAAGCCTACGTAATCAGGGACAACTAGCCCCAGAGCTAAAAAACTTTGTGCCTGAAGGAACTTGGAACAGCCTAAACCATGAATTTGAAGCTGGACGAGGCCCAGTATTCCTAGAGGATTTATTTCCCTATTTGATGATGAAATTAAGAACGAGCACAACTACTAGCCTATCACAAATTGTCGATGTCGCCGAAGGACTAGAATTCCGAATCTGGGAAGCAGCCCAAAAAGCAACTTCTTTCGATATGCTTGTCGATAAAATCAAAACCAAACGTTATACCCGAACCAGAATTCAACGGATTCTGTTACACTGTCTGCTAGGCTATACTACTGACCTAGCCAAGAGTTTCCAGTTAGCTGGCGGTCCAAGGTATCTACGTGTCTTAGGTTTTTCTGATCGGGGAAGAATTCTGTTGAAAAAAATGCAGGAACGAGCTCAATTACCCATTGTTACCAAAACAGCGGGATTAATGAAGACCCCGGGGGTAACAGCAGATATGTTAGCTCTTGATGTGTTAGCCACTAATGTTCATGCCGTGCTCTATCCTAATAGTACTGAACGTAAGGCCGGGATGGATTACTTCCATTCACCGATAAACGTTTCACAGCAGTAATTGCGCTATTCACCTGATATTGTAGACCATTCACCGCAATTCTCTTGCTTCCCAAACCCCTCATAGGATATTATAATTCAATTATCGAGACAATTCAATCAATTTTATTGGGAAAAAGTAGTGCTTAAGTTTTTTAAAACCACCCTGATATAATTCGGTAATAACAAAATGGTCTAGCCCTTGAAAGGGTCTAGACCATTTCGTTGTGTATTAAACATTTATCCTTTTGACGGGAATTTTAGCTAGGGATGGTTAGTTTTAGTAAATTTTAGCCAGCGCTTGGTCTAAATCTTCAATAATATCATCGACGTGTTCAATTCCGACAGAAAGTCTAATAAAGTCTGGCGTTACTCCGGTAGCTAATTGCTCTTCCTCGGTAAGCTGTTGGTGGGTGGTGGAGGCAGGGTGAATCACCAAAGATTTTGCATCACCCACATTGGCCAACAAGGAGTGTAGTTCTAACGCATCA
>CAZKEO010000297.1:0-3474 GCA_964551785.1 uncultured Eubacteriales bacterium
TGAAAACCTGGCTAGCTTGGTGTAAACAGAAAAAAAATCAGACTTATTTATTGCTCCTGATCGTGTTCGCGTGGCTTGCTACTTTAGGAGGCGTTAAACTTAATTCCACTCCAGAGCGCTGCCGGATTTGCCACAGTATGAAACCCGAATACTTGACCTGGCAGGCATCACCCCACGGAAAAGCCAATGTAGCTTGTCTTTCCTGTCATTCGCCACCTAGCATCAAAGGGTTTGCTGAGACGAAGATTAAGGGCTTGAAGGAAATCTACAGTACTCTTAGCAATAAATATTCTGCACCCATTCGCATGGTAGAGGTTATTCCTGATGCAGCCTGTGAGAGATGCCATGAACCAAGTACTCTTAAAACCACAGGTTATGGCGATATAATCGTATCCCATGAGCTTCATAAATATAACAGAATCCAATGTGTCAAGTGCCATACTGGTCTTACTCATGGTAAAATTGCTGAACGTCAGGTAACCTACGATAGTGACTACGTAAAATGGGACAAGCCTCTTGGGGCTAGTATGATGGCAGACAAAGAGTATACCAGTCCTACCATGGATCTCTGCATCAAGTGTCACAGGTTGAGAAGTGCACCACTTTCCTGTTCTGGTGCCTGCCATAAAAACTCTAAGCTACCGACTAGTCATATCAAAGAGGGTTTTAAGGAGGGAGGGCACGGCAGGGCAGCGGCTACTGACATAAAAGCTTGTGATAATTGCCACAAACATATGACTGCAAATAAGATTGAAGGCTTTGCGGAAAATCACAAATTTGAGGAATTCCTGAGCTTGGGAAAACCCCAAACGGGAATCACTGCAGTGGATTACTCTAGATATAACTTGTTTTGCAAGAGTTGTCATAGTAAAAAGCCTGCAAGTCACGATCCGAAATATCTCTCTACACACAGACTGTTAGCAACTGAAAACAAGAATAGGTGTTTTACCTGTCATGATAACCTGAAAAAAAAATCAGGTCAGTTTACTTTAGGCTCAATAAAATCCCTAACCGATGCTGTTACAGGAGAGCAGTCAACTGAGCAATCAGTTCCAACTGATGATACTCCACCAACTTCCGTTACCTGTGGTTCTTGTCATCCGAGCCCCCATTCTGAATCAACCAAATGGAAAAATGGCTTGCATCCGGTACCCATAGGGGCCGAAGCCAAAATAACTAGGTATTGCTATTATTGCCACAGGGAAGCTGACTGTTCAAGCTGCCATGGCAAGCTGCAGTTTATAAAAATCAAAAAGGAGAGCTGATTATGTCCAACACAACCTTAGCCAGAAAAGTTCCTGCTGTGTTTTCTAGTGATGGCAGGAAGGAAAGGAAAGATTACTTTACTGTTTTCCAGACTATAGCACTTATATTGCTGACCTTAGTAATTAGCACGGGCGGATGGTATTTAGTGGGCAAATATTATTTTTGGACCAATCAGGATGTGAAGCAGATTAACAAACAGCTGGAATTTTTGCAGCAGCAGGTACAGGCCAAGCCAAACGATCTCAAAATGCGGGTAGCTTTAGGTTATACCTATTTTCTAAAGGATAATAACGAAAAGGCAATCAACGAGTTTAATAAAGTACTTGCCACAGATAAGAAATATAATGATGCTTACTATAATCTGGGCTTAGTTTACCTTGATGAGGAGCGACTAGACGATGCGTTGGAGATGTTCGGCAAGTCCGTCGAATTAGCTCCTCAGGACTATAAAGGTTACCTGCAGAAAGGTGTTGTTTACCGCAAACTAAAAATGTATAAAGAGGCTGTTGCCTCTCTGGAAAAGGCTAATAAGATGATGCCTGGCAGTGCTAATATTATCTACGAAATTGGGTGTGTAGCCGAAGATAAGGGCGAAAAAAATACTGAAATTACAATATTCAAAGAGGCTTTGAGCTATGACCCGTTGTACAAAGATGCTCTTGAAGGACTCAAACGGGTGAATAACAAGTAAAGGAGGGCAATAGCGTGGCAGAACCAGTTCGTCCAAAGAGAACTTTTAAAATAAGAAGTGTATTTATCACTATGGCAGTAATCTTTATGACCGTTTCTACTGCTTTCGGTTATACCTTCTATAACCAGACTGCTCTGACGGCTATAGCAGGAGCTGTGACCACTAACAGTACCCCAGTATTTAACCGGATGATTTACGGCGGGTTTGCCAAGGAAGCGTTGAACAAGCCCATGGATGTAGCCCAAATTGGCCAGTTTCTCTACGTTACAGATACCAATAACAAGCGAGTGCAGGTGTTTGACTTAACTGGCACAGCCGCATTTAAATTCGGCAGTGAGGGGGATAAGCCTGGCGAGTTTAAATTCCCCTACGGTATCTGTGGGGACAGCCAAGGGAATGTTTATGTGGCAGACCTTTATAATGGCTGTGTATCTGTCCATGACAACAAGGGGAAATTTATCAAATACTTTGCTGAGAAAAACCCGTCAGAAAAAGTGATTGATTCACCTGGCGGATTGAGGATTATAGCTAATAAACTCTATGTCACCGATATCCAACAAAACAAGGTTTTAGTTTTTGACTTAAACGGGAAAAAACTGCTGGAGGTTGGCAAGCTGGGGGTCAAGCAGGGTGAGTTTCGTGCACCTAATGCCGTTACTGCTGACAAGGCTGGCAATATTTATGTTGTGGATAGTGGTAATCAGCGAGTTCAAGTTTTTGACAAAACAGGCAAGTTCCTAAGGGTGATGAACGGTACACCGGGCGGGTTGGGACCTTCTGCACTCGTCAACCCGCGGGGGATTGCCGTGGATTCTATTGGGCGGCTTTACGTTATCAGCAACCTTACCCATTACCTTTACTGTTATGATCAGAATGGTAACCAACAGTTTGTCTTGGGTGGTTATGGTGACGGTGTTGACAAGTTTACCTTGCCTAATGGGCTGTTTATTAACGAAAATGATGAGCTTTTCATTACAGACACCCTAAATCAGAGGGTTGCAGTTTATCAATAAATAGCTTCCAGTGATCTGCTATTCACTCTCTCGCTAAATTAGTCTAGAGAAAGGAGGTTCGTGGCAAATGCTCTGGTTGAGAGGGGGATATAAAATCTAGATAGGAGGAAAAAGGTAATGAAGAAAAAGCTTCTGGCCCTAGCTTTGTCAGCAGTCTTAACCTTTGGTTTCGCCACTGTTGCTCATGCTGCTTATGACAACCCATATGGAACAACACCTAGTACAATCGCCCCTGCTCCAGGACAGGCCTATACAGCACCACTAGTTGATGGAGACGCGGTGGACAATGGTATTGGTAATGCCAACAATTCAGGTGGTAGCCGCGATAATTCGGAAATTCTGAATGATACCAATTCTTCCATGACTAACATGGATGCAAATGGCATTATCAAATCCAAAGGCATGTTAGACACCAATTTCGCAGGTCCGGCCACCCAAAGAACACACGGTGCTTATCAGACCAATACCAACTCTTGTGCAAGTTGTCACCAAACTCACACCGGC
>CAZKEO010000298.1:0-3458 GCA_964551785.1 uncultured Eubacteriales bacterium
AAATGTTGATTCCCTTGGTCTTATTTATTTTCCCAACCTTGTTTATTGTACTCATTGGTCCAGCTGCACTACAGTTTGTGAGCAGTATGAAATAATTTTGACGTGAGGCGGTAGATTTTCCCCAGAGAAGGTATTGGGAAGGAGTAGTGCCAGTGTTGGTTAATCAGTCTAATCAGGCAGTACTTGCGGAAAACGTAGAAATAGCTGATGCATTTTGGCGGAGATTCCTCGGTCTGATGGGAAGAAGCAAGTTAGGTCAGGGCCAGGGTTTACTCCTGAAGCCTTGTAATTCGGTACATACCTGCTTTATGCGGTTTAGTATTGATGTCATCTTTCTCAATCCGGCATGGCAAATTGTGCATATCGAAACAGAGCTCGCGCCCTACAAAATAAGCAAAATAATCAGGGAAGCGGTTCAGGTAATCGAACTACCAAGCGGTACAATCAATGCAACCGGGACAAAAGCATGGGATTATCTGACTCTTGTAGGTCAAGAGCAATTTGGACAAGGACACCTGTGAGGGATGCTTTGTGTCCAAATTTTTACTTTTATTGCAAAAAGTACAGAAAAAATTTCAGGAAAGCTTGTCTTTTTCTGTCAAGCTAGCAGGAAGGTTACTATTGAATGTCGAAATAGTCTATACAAAAGGAGGTGCCCGCTGTGGCACGGAGCAAAAAAATCTTCGCAGCTATTTACGGAGTGTTGATTATGGTTGCAGGCTACAGCATTCTGGGTGGCTCGATCCTCGCTCCAGGTCTAGAACTTGACCTCTGGCGGGAATTCCTTGTGCTAATTTTTTTTGGGATGTTGTTGGAGTGGCTGGTAGTTTCCCTGCCTCATGGTAACTTGTCGGTAGGTTTTGCCTTAGTTTTTACGTCTTTCTTACTATATGGAACCCCGGCAACAATTTGGATTAGCACTTTGAGCGCATTATTCAGTAATGGAATCCTGAATAAAGGCAATCCACTACGGATCACTTTGTTTAATGGCGCCCAATATGCTATTACTGCCTTTTTAGCAGGTTTAGCTTATGAATATATGGGTGGAGCTTCGCACACTAAATTAATCTGGGAAAATGCCGGCCCATTGGCCGTTTATTTAATAGTATATTTTGCAGTCAACCATCTGCTGGTAAATCTATATCTAACTCCTCAACTAGGTCGTCAGACAGCAACTGTTTGGAAAGCAACTCTCTGGTGGGATTTTATAACCTATGTGTTCGCTGTTCCCTTAAGTATGCTGATGGTCTGGTTATATGCCATTATTGGCTTAAAAGGAGTTTTTCTACTTCTAGGACTCATACTAATTTTAAAATACTTACTGAAGTTATATATTGATTTGGATATGGTTAATAGACAGCTGAAGGCTACCTACCAGGTAGCTAAAAGTTTAGGAAGCAGTTTGGAAATTGAGAAAACCTTAAATGTTATCCTGGAAGAAACCCATAAGGTAGTGAAATATCACACAGGTATAATTTACCTTTGGCGGAAGGATGACGGCTTCCTAGTACCGGCAGCCATCCGGAGTCCGTATCGAAGACACTTAGAGCACGTATCAGTTAGTGAGGGAGAGGGGCTGATTGGTTGGGCAGCAAAAACTTGTGAAGCAGCAATTGTCTATGACTCTAAAAAGGACCCTCAGCTTAGGCATGATCAAGGTCTAGTTCAGTTCCTACGTTCATTGATTGTAGTACCATTAGTAGCTGATAATGATATTGTGGGAGTAATGGCTGTAGGCAAAAAAGAACCTGCAGGCTTTTCAGACAAACAACTACAGATACTAACTATTTTGGGTAGCCAAGCAGCAATTGCTACAGCCAAAGCCCTGTTATATAGAAGAATTGAGGCAATGGCAATTACTGATGGTTTGACTGGATTATATAACCATCGTTACTTTTACCAGCGGATCGAAGAAGAATGGCAAAGATCCAAACGCTATACAAAAACTTTTAGTTTGATTTTATTGGATGTGGATTTTTTCAAAAAGTTTAATGACAGTTATGGGCACAAATCAGGAGATACTGCCTTGGCAACAGTGGCAAGAGTGCTCAAAGAATCGACCCGCAATGTAGATGTAGTAGCTAGATATGGTGGCGAAGAATTTATCGTACTACTTCCTGAGACAGTAGCGCAAAATGCGATGATAATTGCCGAAAGAATTAGAAGTAACATTAAGAATCAGCCTTTTGAAATTGACCGCCGAAAACCAATGGTTAGTGTCACGGTAAGTGTAGGAGTGGCTAATTACCCGGATAATGCGGATAATTTTGAGGAGCTAATCGAGAGAACAGATCAAGCTTTGTACAACGCCAAAAATACGGGGAAAGACAGGGTTTGTCAATTCACCCAACCAGTGCTTAATCAGGAGTAAAAGAAAAACTGTCACAAAAATTAAAGGGAGGTATTTTTTGTGGGGAGCTTATTACAGAAAACAAGGGGGATGAATCGGCTTATTCAAAAAAGAGTAGGTCAGCCGGTGGCCTTTGATGAGATGGCTACTGTTTTGTCTAATCTGATAGAGACTAATGTCTTAATGATAGGTCGTCGTGGCAAAGTATTAGGCACGGCTTCAACTATTGCTCTACCAGACCCGATCTTAGACGAGAACGACATGAAAAATAATCAGATAGCCGACCAATATACAGACTACCTCTTAAACTTCAGTCGAACAGAAATTGTCCCTGGGAAGACGCCCGAACGTAGCAAGTGTATTGTACCTGTCTTCGGTGGTGGCGAAAGATTAGGAACCCTGATTTTCGAGCGTGAGGGTGGAGAGTTTTCGGATGATGACTTGATTTTGGCCGAATATGCTGCTACCATCACGGGCATTGAAATTATGCGGATGAAAAATCAATGTTTAGAAAAAGCATAATATATTTAATGCAGAATATTTGGTTTTGCCAGCTGCATTTAGAAGCTTCACTGCTTCTTTAATTGGACTATAAAGTGATCCAAAGCCAACAAGAAGTGTATCAAAGTCATCTTGTCCAATAAATTCTGGCTCAATTAATTCCTTTTTCAAAAGTTCCATTTTTCCAAGTCTCTTATCATTCATTTGTACTCTAACAGAAGCAGATTCAGTTATATGACCATATTCATCATGCTCATCACTATCCATCATTACAGAGTTATGGGATATGCCACCAGGAATAATCCGTGGTGATATTCCTGTTTCTGTTAGTTCATATCGTTTATACTCTTTACCATCCATATATTCCTCATCACTTAAATGCCTTTCAATTTTAATCCTTTCATGATGACATCGGTCCAATCAATCGTCGTGCTATTCGGTAAAAATCCTAATAGCGCTATTTTTCCTGCATGATTCATATGTGTAATCATGTTACTAAAAGCGTTAGGATTACCCGACATTTCTAAGCCAATATCAAAGCCTTCTTGCATGTTTAATTGTGCCATCGCTTCTTTCAGGGAGGTTTTTTGTGGATGGATGGCAAGCG
>CAZKEO010000299.1:0-3458 GCA_964551785.1 uncultured Eubacteriales bacterium
AATTCAAACTACACAGTATCTTAGACCACCAGGCGCGCGAAGCGCTTTTTTTATTCGGTGACTTGGCACCAGCCAAGTTTTCTTCTTTTTGCTGGCAGGTAAAAGACCCCTGCAGAACGAATATTCTCTAGATGAGATGTTAGTTCGAAATGGAAGTGATGAGTTGAGTTTGCGCTTGATTTTTGGCAAGGCTGGTAGTGGCAAAACCCACCTGTGCCTGGCAGAAATACGCCAGGCTTTAAGCTGTGCCCAAGAGGGTCCTGCCTTAATTTTACTTGTACCTGAACAAGCTACTTTTCAGATGGAATATGCTTTGGCCACCTCCCCGGAGTTGGGTGGAATGATGGGAGCAGAAGTATTAAGCTTTCGCAGGATGGCTTGGCGAGTGTTGCAAGAGACAGGTGGTGCTGCCCGGATACCAATCGGGGAATTGGGCAAGCGCATGCTATTGAGGCGGTTATTGGATCGCCACCAGCAGGAGCTCCGCGTGTTTGGACGTTGTGCTGAACAACAGGGTTTTGCGGATTGCTTAGCAGGAGCGATCGGGGAACTGAAAACCTACCGTGTGCGCCCAGAGCAACTGCTGACTGCTACCGCAACATTGACTGGCAACCAGCAATTGTTACAGGACAAATTGGCTGATTTGGGTTTACTATATCGGGAAATGGAAAACGTCTTGGCTAGCCGGTATACTGACCCGGATGATTACCGCAACCATTTGGCTGAAACATTACCCTGTTCAACTGCTCTACAGCAGGCAGAGCTATGGGTAGATGGGTTTAATGGTTTTACTCCCCAAGAGTTGGCAGTATTGAAAAGCTTGCTGGGCACTGTGCACAGGGTTAACCTCACACTGTGTTTGGAGGTGACTTCCCTAGGTGCTACGTTGGATGAGGATGATGTTTTTTATCCTCCGTGGGAGACTCTGCAGCAGGTGAAGGCTCTGGCTGCAGAGTTAGGAGTTGCAATCGAGGCACCAATTAATCTGGATAGCGAAGTGGATCCAACTAGTCAGCAGCTTTTGCCCCCCTTGCGCTTTCGAGCCAAACCGGCTTTGGCCCACTTGGAAAAGCACTTTTTTCAATACCCGGCCGCAACCTTTGCGGGTGAGCCAGCAGGGCTCAGGGTGATAGCAGGGGTGAACCGCCGGGCTGAAGTGGAGGCCGTGGCGAGAGAACTGACCAGCATGTGCCGGGAGCAAGGTTACCGCTGGCGAGAAATAGCAGTAATCCAACGGGATTTGGATAGTTATCACGAGTTAATTAGCACAGTGTTTGCTGATTATGGGATACCATTTTTTATTGACCATAAGCGCTCAGTCTTGCACCATCCCCTGATTGAGTTGTTGCGTTCAGCTTTAGAAACAGTGGTTAGTAATTGGGCCTATGAAGCAGTCTTTCGCTTTTTGAAAACAGACTTGGCTCCGGTTACCCGAGGCAGGGTGGATTTACTGGAGAACTATGTACTAGCCCACGGGCTGAGAGGTTACAAATGGACTGAGGAAGCTGACTGGACTTACCGCAGGCGCTATAACCTGGGTGAGGATATTCAGTTAAGTAGTTCGGAAATTACTGAGTTAGCAGTGATTAATAAGGCCCGCCGACAGGCTACAGTCCAGCTGTGGCGCTTCAGTCAGGCTGTGCAGCAAGCCAAAACTGCCCGCGAGTTTACTACGGCATTATGTGACCTTTTGCAGGACTTAAGGGTAGCTCGGAAATTAGAACGTTGGAGTAGGGCAGCGGAAAAAGCCGGACAGTTGGAGCAGGCTAAGGAACATCTCCAGCTGTGGGGTAGAGTGCTGGAGCTTTTTGATGAGGTAGTAGAAGCCTTGGGTGATGAAGTCTTATCTTTGGCAGAGTACTTAGCTGTGTTAGAGGCTGGTTTGGAAAGTCTCCGTTTGGGGTTAATTCCACCCGGCTTAGATCAGGTGTTAGTTGGTTCGTTAGATCGTTCTCGCAACCCCTCGCACGTCAGGGCAGTCTTTCTGCTGGGTGCTAGTGAGGGGGTTCTACCGGCGCGACCGGTAGTTGAGGGAATTTTTAATGATCGGGAACGGGAAAGCCTTCAGGCGGCTGGGTTGACCTTAGCTCCGGGGGGAAGACGCCGTGCTTTTGAGGAACAGTTTTTGATATATTTAGCCTTAACTAGGGCCAGTGAAAGCCTTTGGGTTAGTTATCCCCTTGCCGACGAGGAAGGTAGGGCAATCGCGCCCTCCCAGGTGATCGGCAGAATCAAGGAGATTTTTCCGGAGTTGGGACAGAGGGTTGTCCAAGTAGAGCCAGTGGGCAGTGTAGGTGAGGCCAATGGAGCTGCTGGGGAGGACCGGGAGTTTATTGTCAACCCTAACCGGAGCTTAGCTTATTTGGCGTCACGACTCCGGGTACTGAAAGAGGGTCAGCCCATCGATCCTGTTTGGTTTGAGGTCTATAATTGGTTTGTAACAGACCCACTTAGAAAAGTACAGGCTGGCAAAGTGCTCAGAGGACTGTTTGCCTTGAACCGAGAGCAACAGCTTACTCCTGGTACCAGCCGTAAATTATATAGTCTGCCCTTGCGCTCAGGGGTTTCTCGCATTGAGAAATTTCGGGCTTGTCCTTTTGCCCATTTTGCAAACTATGGACTTAAGCTGAAAGAGAGAAGGCTGTTCAAGTTGGCAGCACCTGATCTGGGTGAGTTTTTTCATGCAGCCTTGAAGGGCTTTGCCGACCGCCTACAGGAAGAACAGCTGGAATGGGGGCAATTAGATCAGCAAGCCTGTAGTCAATTGAGTGAACAAGTAATCACAGGCTTAATCCCTCAACTGCAAAGCGAAATTTTGCTGAGCAGCTCACGGTTACGTTATTTAACTCGTAAGTTAAAGCGGATTGTGGACCGCGCGGCCCTGGTGCTAGCTGAACATGACCGGCGGAGTAGCTTTAAACCCATTGGGCTGGAATTGGCTTTTGGGCCAGGGGGTCAACTGCCAGCAGTGGCAATCAATTTAGCTCAGGGTGCTGTGATGGAGCTGACTGGGAGAATTGATCGGATTGATTTAGCCGAGACAGCTGAAGGGGCTTATCTGCGCGTAATTGATTATAAATCCAGCGAGTATAAGCTGGGGATGCCGGAAATCTACCATGGACTCCAACTACAATTGTTAACCTATTTGCACGTGGTGCTTACCCATAGTAGTCAACTGGTGGGACGAACAGGACTGCCAGGTGGGATTTTTTATTTCACTGTAAAGGATCCGATGCTGAGCCAGTTGGGGCCACTACCAAGAGAAATAGCGGAACAAAAGGTGTTGGAAAAGCTAAAAATGCAAGGCTTATTGTTAGCGGATCCCCAGGTTTTCCGGCTGATGGATAATAGTGTAGCAAGTGGATATTCCCAACTCTTTGCGGTCGGTCTGAAGACGGACGGGAGTTTCTATAGTAGGTCACAGGTCATCAGTGCTGAGCAGTTTCAACACTTGTGCC
>CAZKEO010000300.1:0-3452 GCA_964551785.1 uncultured Eubacteriales bacterium
TTTTGGTCTTTGGATATTTTTTTTTTTTCTGTTTTTTAATTTTGTTTCATTTTTAGCTACATCAATGCTCGGCACCACGCCTCGTAACTTATCCCAAATCTTGCTCATGTAGTACACTTCCCCCTGTTGAATCTAACCTAGTGACACTGGGAGCAGGTCTTCCCGGCTGGTGGTTTCACGTTCCCTTTAATTGCTCCCACACTATGGCATGCTTGACAATTTGCAGCCCCTTTGGATCTTACATCAAATTTGTGTGTCTGACGCCAATCCTTCTTCTTATGACTGGTCGGTAATGTGCTATGACAGGAATTGCAGTATTCATTACCCCAGGCGTAAGCCACAACCTTATTAACTAAGTCCACATTATTAACTTTCATACCATAGGAATGGCATGATTTACATACATTAATATCTTTTTGGGCATCTTTACCATGAATCGGCAACCACTGATCCTTAGGATTATGGTTATCTGGAGTCTTAATGGTTGAGTGACAGGTTTCGCAATTAATGGATGGCTTACCTTTACCTGTACTGTTTCTGACTTTAACGTGGCAAGCAATACACTCATCCATGTCTGTTTTAGTATATTCATGATTGGTTTGTTGTTGCCCGTCTTTTTCGGTCCAAGCCTTTAAATCACCATCATGAAGGGTCTTTGCTTTATCTTCGGTATTAATGACACCTCGACCTGAGATTCGTCCATGTGCAACACCTGCGTGGCAATCGACACAGTTGATTTTGACCAGCTTACTATTAATATGTTGGGTGTGTGGAATAATTAAATCTCCCGAAACAGTAAAGTTTCGAGTGCCTACGGAATGACACCTTTCACAGTTGACATTACTTACAGGCTTTGCCATTTTTAATGGTGTTTCATAAGTGCCAGTGGCATAATGGTAGAGTTCTTTCATGGCCCCGACCTTGTGTTTGACCAAACTAACAAGACCAGGTTCAATGTGACAATCTGTGCAACTAATGTTGGCATGAGATGTGGCCTTCCAAGTAACATACTCTGGCTGCATAACGTGACAGGTCTTGCAAAAATCCGGCCGCATTGTCAGACCTATGGCTGTGACACTACTTGCAATAATAACAATTAACAAGCCACTAGCCATAATAAAGAATTTTAATTTGTCTTCGTTTTTAGAGAAATCTAACTTTAAGATTTTGGACAACCACTTCATTAAATTCTGCCTCCTCGTCTGCTATTGTTTTGTGATATGTGGCTTCCATTGGCAACCGGCAGCTACCAAGAAAATAAAATGCCTAATAATGATCCTGTTTCATCTAGGCATTCTATTTATCTTTTATTCGACACGGTTCGACAATTTCCTGCAACATTCCCTAACTTTCTGCAAACGAGCACGAGACAAAGTCTAGTATTTTCTTAAATTAATGAAGCTAGCTATCATTCCTAAAGTTTCTTTGACCGGAACATCTGGTAATTCTTCTAACTGTTCGTGCGCCTTTTGAATAAAGCGGTCTGATAAATCAAAAGAATACTCAATGGCTCTACTTGCTATAATGAGCTCAATGGCTGCTTTGACTTCTTCCTCAGACTTCTCCCTGATTTGTACTAATTCTAAAAGTTGTGCTTTTTGAGGACTATGTTCCAAGGCATAGATTACTGGCAAAGTCATAATCCCTTGCCTTAAATCGCCACCAATTGGTTTTCCTAACTCTTCCTGGTCAGCCGTCATGTCTAAGATATCGTCTGTAATCTGAAAAGCCATTCCCAAGTGATGTCCATACATAGTCAGTGCCCGCACTTGCTTGTCCGATGCTCCGCTGGCAAGGGCCCCACACTGACAACTTGCTGAGATTAATAATGATGTTTTTCTTTTAATGCGGTAAAAGTAATCCTTGAGATTTTGCTTGATATCGAAACTGGAGATAATCTGTTGAATTTCTCCATCACACATCTGGACACTGACTTCAGCCAGAACCTTGGCTATTCTAGGATCTTCATATCGCGCAATCAGCATTAGCGACTTAGCAAAAACATGATCTCCGGTATGCATCGAAACTCGGTTTCCCCATTTTGCTTTAACAGTAGGTATACCTCGCCTGGTTAACGAAGCATCTATCACATCGTCATGAACAAGGGAGGCCATATGAATGAGTTCTAGTGCCACTGCGATAGGGACAACTTTTTCTAAATCATTACCATTTACTTTTCCCGCAAGAAGGGCGAATGCTGGTCGCAATCTCTTCCCACCTGCATTTAACAAATGAGATGAGGTTGCTGTCAATAGTTCATCTGGTGCCTCAACAAGATTGCTAAGTTCAGCCTCAACCAAGTTCAGTTCTTCTTGAATTTCTGCAAATAGTTCAAAGGCTTTCATGATGTCACCTGTTCGTTCCTTTCTGTGAGCACAATATTATATTCTAGCACTTGCTGAAAATTCCTGCCCAAAAAATCAATCTTCATCCAAAAAAACCACAAATTTCTCTACTATTACTTACAATGTTTGATTATTACATTTACTTAAGGTAAAAAAGAGCAGTAGACTGCTCTTTAGGACATTCCATTTTTTTCTCGATCTGCTTCGTTGATTGCTTCGTGCATATCTTTTTGAATATCTCGAGAAGCCTTTTTAAATTCGTTGATACCTTTGCCTAAAGCCTTTCCTACCTCCGGAAGTTTACCAGGACCAAAAATAATTAGTGCCAGTGCTAGAATTAGTAGCAACTCAGGCAATCCAATCGGGCCAAATAAACCCAACATAGCCCTCACCTCCCAGCAAAAGATTTATTTGAATATAGAATTAATTCTTCTCAGTCGTTTTATACACTCTAAAGCAAGTCCTACTTGCTAATTATGCCATACCTATGCCTATTATGCAACTATACCCAACCCCTGACATTCTCTTGTATCCTTCACCTACTTGTGCTATAATAAATTGCGTTATAAGGGAGTGAATGGGTCCTGGTGGGTCCCCTGGGCTTCAAACCCAGTCGGCGCGTGGTAATCCCGGGCGCGGTGAGTCCGATTCTCACACACTCCCGCCATAATATGAAACGTAGAGACAACCAATTAGGTTGTCTTTTTAGGCTGTTAAAATTCCCCGTCTAGCTTTGTCGCCAGCTGTGCCAAGGTCCTCGACGTACACAGAGTACGCCTGTGGCCTTGGCACAGCAGTCTTCGCGCTATACGGGTTTTTTAACAGCCTAATCTGAGATAAAAAAATGAATTCCTCAACATTCTGAAGACAACCAATTAGGTTGTCTTGAATATTTTAATCTAGGCTTATACAAAATAAGAAGAACACATTATGAATTCAAGGGAGGTAGGCTGAAATTGGGAGCTGCACAACGAGATAATATGCCCGGAGTTGCCTATTTTTGTATGGAATATGGATTGGACAAGGAGTTACCCATTTATGCTGGTGGTTTGGGGGTTTTGGCTGGGGACTACTTAAAGGCTGCTGCGGATTTAAATGTTCCTCTAG
>CAZKEO010000301.1:0-3444 GCA_964551785.1 uncultured Eubacteriales bacterium
AGCAGATCAACTCTCCATCCAAGTTATTGAGTTTCTGCAGAAAAATCGCCTCTCAGGAGATTACAGCGTTGAGTGGGTTCAAGATGCAGTAGAAAAGATACTCATCGAGGGTGGCCATGCCCAAACTGCTAAGGCTTACATATTGTACCGTAACAAGCGGACTAGGATGCGGGAAGCTCAGTCTGACCTGATGGATGCTGTAGAAGATATTTTAGTGGAAACTAGCAAGGAAAATGCCAATGTAACCCATAGTCCAATGGCTAAAATGCTGCAGATTGCTTCTACCGGTAGCAAAAAATATTACCTGACGCGCTTAATCCCAGAAGAACAATCTAATGCACATGCCAATGGTGATATACACATTCATGACTTAGACTTTTTCGGCAAAACCCTGACTTGTGTCCAAATTCCACTCGGTCGTTTACTCCTGACGGGCTTTAATAATGGTCATGGCTATATCAGGAGTCCAAAGGGAATTAAGTCGGCAGCTAACCTCACAGCTGTTATTATCCAGTCCTCGCAGAATGATATGCACGGGGGGCAGTCTGTCGCCTTTTTTGACTATGACCTAGCGCCTTTTGTGGAAAGAGAACGCCTACGTCAACGCAGGATTTGGGCTGATTTAGACCTTCAGGTGGACGAGGAAAAGCTGGAAAAAGTAGTGGATAAAGAGGTTTTCCAGGCGATGGAGGCCTTAATCTTTAACTTAAATACCATGCATTCTAGAGCGGGAGCCCAGGTGCCCTTTTCTTCTTTGAATTTTGGGACTGATACCTCACGTGATGGACGCCTAATCACCAAAAATTTGCTATTGTCCTACGAAGCAGGTCTGGGCAAAGGGGAAAACCCGATCTTTCCCAACCTGATTTTTAAGTTGAAAAAAGGTGTTAACCTAGACCCAGGTGATCCAAATTATGATCTTTTCCGTTTGGCTTTACGGGTTACTTCGAAACGGATGTTCCCAACTTACAGTTTCTTGGATGCTTCTTTTAATCAGAGTTTTTCTGAGGTTAAAGAGAGTGAAGTTGCCTATATGGGTTGTCGGACTAGGGTCATCGGAAACATTTGTGGGCCAGAAACCACTGAGGGAAGAGGCAATATTTCCTTTACTACCATCAATTTACCTCGGATGGCTCTGAAGGCTAATAAAGATATCTCAAAGTTCTTTAACCTCTTAGATGAGATGTTTAATCTCGTTAAAGACCAACTGATCTTCCGGCTGGAAGTACAAAGTCGCCTACGGGTAAAGGATATGCCCTTCTTGATGGGGCAAAACCTCTACTTAGACAGCGATAAATTAGGACCCAATGATGAAATCAGGGAATCCATCAAGCATGGAACCCTTTCGATTGGTTTTATCGGCTTGGCTGAAACACTGGTTTCCCTAATCGGTCAAAACCATGCAGAAAGTGAAGAAGCAGACCGCTTAGGAGAAGAAATTGTGGCCTTTATGCGCTCCAAGTGTGATGCTTTTGCCAAAGAGTACCGGCTAAACTTTAGTCTCTTGGGTACTCCAGCCGAAGGTTTAGCGGGACGTTTTACCAAAATGGACCGCAAAGAGTTCGGATTAGTACCAGGGGTTACTGATCGTGAATATTATACCTACAGTTGTCACGTTCCGGTTTGGCAAAAGATTTCCATGCAGGAGAAGGCCAGAATTGAGGGCAAATACCATAAGTACTTAAATGCTGGTCATATTCTCTATTTAGAGATGCCGAGTGTGCCACAGAATAACTTAGAGGCCTTAGAAACCATTGTTAAGCACATGGGCACCTGTGATGTGGGCTATGGGGCAGTTAACTTCCCGATTGACTTCTGCAAACTATGTGGACATCTGGGAGTAATTAATGAGGATCTGTGTCCTGTCTGTGGGTCCTTGGTAGAAGAGGAATATGAGTTGGAAGTGATAGAGAATTAGCTTATATATAAATTAGGGAGAGGAGCGATTTGTGAATGATCAGTCAACAAGTTTTATCTCTGGAACAAATCAATTTCTACAAGGAGAAGGCTAAACTAGCCGCTAATGCTAAGGGCTTGGAGATTCTGAATAGTGATGTACGACTTACTCTAGAAGGTAAAGTGAAAGTAGTTTCTCAATATGCACCAAGCAGTATTGAGCGGGTACGCCGAGTAACTGGATATTTTTGCAAACTATCTAACTGTAACGAGGCAAAATTACAGGAGATTTCACACCGTGTTAATCATGGGGTTTGTGGAGTACTCGAAAGATAAAAGTGTAGTGGCAAGATAGTTACTGTAGAATGCTAGCTAGAAAGGCAGGTCCTTGCTATGAAAATCCGCGTTGCAGGAATCACCCATGAAAGTATCGTGGATGGGCCTGGACTTCGGACAGTAATTTGGGGTCAGGGTTGTCCTCATGCGTGTCCCGGTTGCCATAATGATCATACCCAACCTGCTGAGGGTGGAGAAGAGGTCGAGTTGACAGCAATTTATCAGCAATTAGACGACTCTTTCCTAGCGCAAGGCGTCACCCTTTCTGGTGGAGAACCGTTCATGCAGCCAGAGGCCTTTGCCCAGATTGCGCAATACGCAAAACAAAAAGGGATGGATGTCTGGTGTTACACTGGATATACCTGGGATAGATTGCTAGAAATGGCCAAAGCACAGCCTGCTATTGGCGAGTTGCTGAAAGCGATAGATGTACTGGTAGAGGGACCTTTTATTATAGCGGAAAAGAACCTCAACCTAATGTTTCGAGGTTCCGGAAATCAGCAAATTATCGATGTGGCACGGTCGCTGAAATTCAAAGCCCCCATCGGGATTCCGGATGCCTATTTTCGAGCGGATCAAATAGTGGTCTCATTTTAAGCAATTATTGGTCCTAAATAAGCAGTGCAAAGCCTGTCAGAGCAATCTGGCGGGCTTTATTCTGCTCTGGGTCAACTCCGGGTGGCGTGGTTACCTTCCAGGCACTATACTTCTCTTCCGGCGACGTCAGCTCTCGGAGCGAGAGCGACATAGAGATGCGGGGTGCCCTTGTGGTAACAAATCATCTGCTTGGTTCCTGCTTTCGGACAAACTTATCTACTACTTTGCAGTGAATTTATTAGACACCACTGACCTTGCACAAATGACTTAATCATGTTTTCGTGCTAACGGGGAGACTTGTTGAAAAATGACCAAGGCAAAAAGTAGTCTTATGGATTGCTTATGCTCTCCTTAACAGGCCGAATCCGAGTCCGAGTAGTGTTGCTCCCTTTGGGATTCCAACAAGGATGAGGGGAGGGGGGAATTATAACCTGGATTCCCGGATTTCATAACGAGGGATGGGTTGCAAAAAGCCGCAAAGCCTTATAAATAGTAGGTTTTCGTTAAGATTATGCTAGCATATTTCATCGTTGTGTGTTATAATTAACATAACGATGAAGGGTGGTGCTTCCGTGGCAATTGTGTATCAAAAGGATAAACGATCGGGCATTACTT
>CAZKEO010000302.1:0-3438 GCA_964551785.1 uncultured Eubacteriales bacterium
GGTGCAAACTCAGTTCACCCAGTTCAACCGAAGCTTGGTTTTTATCCGTTCCATGTATGCGGGGCCCATACGCAACATTATCGTAGATGGACATGGGAAATGGCGTCGGCCTTTGAAAAACCATCCCAACTTGTTTCCGAAGGTTAACGATATCGATATTGCCATTATATATATCTTCGCTATCCACTGAGATCTTTCCTTCAATCCGTACCCCATCAATTAAATCATTCATGCGGTTTAACGTTCTTAAAAAAGTCGATTTTCCACAACCGGAAGGTCCAATCAAGGCTGTAATGATCCGTTCTTTTAACTCTACATTATTATTCTTTAAAGCATGGTGTTCGCCATAATAGAGATTTAAATTTTCTACTGTAATTTTTTTATCAGCAGATAGCACTGGCTTTCCCCCTAACAAGATGTTAATAAAATTAATGATTATATTTTATCAGGAATATGTTAAGAACCCAAGCTGTATCTGTTAATTTCTTGTTAATACTAACTCTTTTAAATTCGATAACAGCTGATATGGTATGCTGAGGTTACCCTTGCCCGATCCAAGGAATATTTCTGGTTTGTTATCACCGTGAAAATCGCTACCACCTGTAAGGAGCAAGTTTTCACTGTTGGCAAGCTTTTTGTAAAGTTTTTCTTCTTGGGTAGTATGGGTACTATAATATACTTCAATTCCCTGAAGTCCAAGTTTTTTTAAGCTTTTAATTAGGGTACTCAAACTTTCTGGGCTATTACTTTCTAACAGGTATTTGGGGTGTGCTAGGACTGGAATTCCTCCGGCGGCGAGAATTAATTGAATTCCTTCCGCTGGAGTAAGCTTTTCTTTTTTGACATAGGCCGGCTTTCCTTGTGCTAGATAGCGTTCAAAGGCAGTTGGCTTGTCTACCACATATCCCTTCTTTACTAGTAGGGCCGCAAAGTGGGGCCGACCAATAATATCACCTTGCGCAATTGCTGCCACTTCCTCCAGTGTTACCGCTAACCCTAGACTACATAATTTCTCAACCATTAACGGGTTACGTAATTCTCGGTAGCTTTGGAGTTCTTTAAGCTTTTCTGCTAGGACTGGTGAATCAAGCTCGATAAAATAGCCCAGGATATGCATTTCTTTGTTAGCATGATCGACACTAATTTCTACCCCAGGGATAACTTCGAGCCCTAGTAATCGGCCAACCTCTACTGCTTCTGCTACGCCTTGGACAGTATCGTGGTCTGTAATAGCAATAGCTGTAAGGCCTTTAGCCTGGGCATGTTTTACAACTTCGCTGGGGCTAAAGGTACCATCTGAGGCTGTTGTATGCACGTGTAGGTCTATCCATAAGTTGTTTAACATTAGTTATAACCTCTCTTTGTAGGTGGGTTGTTGTTCCAACTGGATAACTGGCGCCTGGGTTTTATGTTGACTTCCTCCCCGAATGGTCGAAGAGAGCAGGGCCAGGAAACAAATAAAGGAAGCCACTTCAAATACAAATGTTTGGCTATGTACAAATAGTAGCTTAGTATCTACTTTCGCTGGGTTAGTTGCCTGCGACAGTAATTGTTGGTAACGGCCATTAAAGAGACTGACAGACAATGCTATTCCTACCACCATGCCGATGTTCCGCACTGTAGCAACTACGCCTCCAGAGATTCCAAGTTTTTGTGGGGGGACAGTACCCATTACACAACTATTATTGGGTGATTGGAACAGTGCCATACCTATGCCGATCAATGCTAATAACAGCACTATCACCCAAGGTGCGGTAGTAATGATAATTCTAGAAAGTCCAAAGAGAGCAAGAACATTGATTCCCATCCCCGCTGAAGTTAAAAAGACAGGTCCAATGCGATCAGATAAAAACCCGCTGAGCGGAGATGTAAAGGCCATCATCACTGGAAAAGACATCATCATCAACCCTACTTGCTGGGGACTATACAGCAAGACATTTTGCATAAAAAAGGTGATTATCACCGTTGTCGAAAACATAGCCACAAAAGACAGCATACCTGCTAAATTACCGGCTGAAAATTGCCGATTTGTAAAGAGCTTTAAATCTAATAAGGGATCTGCGACTTTTTTCTCTATTATCAAAAACAGACCGAATAAAATAACCGCAGTGGTCAGCATTAGTAAGGTATCCCCTGATAGCCAGCCCTTCCTCCCACCAAAACTGAGACCTAAAATAAAGAGTGCCATTGAACCTGCAAAAAGCCCAGCCCCTAAGTAATCAAACCTTTGCTGAGTTTTTAAAAGCTGATCTTTGGGCAGGACATATAGGGAAAACATCAGCGCTACAAACCCGATAAAAATATTTAACATAAAAATGTATTCCCAACCAAAAGCTCCAACTAGAAATCCACCCAGGCTCGGTCCGGCCATACTACCAGCTGCTACTACTGTACCTAAGGAGCCCAACGCCCGTCCTCTTTCCTGAGGTGGAAAAAGCTCAGTAATAATGCCCATACTCGTAGACATCAGCATCGCTGCCCCAAAGCCTTCAACTATTCTAGCACCGATTAACTGGTTAATGCTTTGCGAAAAAAAACATAGTGTTGATCCTAGCGCAAAGACTAAAAATCCAAAACTGAAAACTTTGGTTTTTCCAATAATGTCAGCCAACCTACCAAAGGTTAGAAGCAGACAGGAGATTACTAGTAAATAGGCGGTAACTATCCACTGGACAGTAGTTAAGGGGACTTGAAATTGATCTGCGATTGTCGGTAAAGCCACATTTACACTACTCGCATCCATGGTGGACATAAAGGTTCCAATCGAAACATTAAACAGGACAAACCATCGATAATAAGCTTTTTGCCGAAGAGTTGTTAGTATCATAGCAATTTCCTTTCCTGTTTTAGTAAAACAATTGGCGGGGAAAGTTGCTTAAGATTATCCTAATTTCACCAATGGTTTCTTTGGTGGCGTGAATCACACCAAGGCCCTTTTATGGTTGAATAGGTGAACCTTTGTACTTTTTACCCATAATGTTCTCCACCTATCAACAGTTTCCCTTTAACAAATATATGTTTTACAACTGCATTATAGTTATATTTTACTATATCCTAGCTATTTTCCACAATTTCTATTAAATTACCCTGCAAAGCAGCGATATTTATCGTATAATTATTTGAAATATATTTTAAGAGGTGTAAGCATGACTATTAATCATGCAGAAAATAGATTATCTGGGATCCTACAAGAAATTCGCCATGGAAATAGTCTTGTGCGAGCCAGCTTCTTGGAAGAGTACAAACCTTTTGTATCCAAGACTGCTAGTTCTCTTTGCAAGCGCTTTTTGGATTGGGATAAAGATGATGAGTTAAGTATCGGCTTTATTGCTTTGAATTCTGCTCTTGATCTCTATAAACCAGAAAAAGGAGTGCCATTTTTGCCCTTTGCCAGGTTAGTTATTGAGAGTAGATTGAAGGATTACTTTAAACAAGAAG
>CAZKEO010000303.1:0-3429 GCA_964551785.1 uncultured Eubacteriales bacterium
TCAACCCTGCTCTGCGCAGTTCTTTCAGGTGTTCCGAAACTGTAGACGGAGATAATTCAAAATGTTTTGCCAGACCAGTAACTCCCTGTTCACCTTCCGGCTCCCTCAGATACTGAAAGATTTCTAGGCGATTTCTGTTGGCGAGGGCCTTTAATACTTCTACTCGTTCACTCACCTCCTACACCTCCTTCGGCATTTCGTGAAATTCCGAACTGCTAATTTGATTATACCAATATCTAACAGTCTGTGCAAGGGTTGGGCGCAAATTTGTAAGATTATAGTCAATTATTTGGCCAACACAAATAGTAAAAAGGGGGATATCTCACAAATAAAAAATCGACTACGTTAAATATCTAAAGTAGTCGATCTCTTGAAACCCTTATTATGATTTTTTAGATTCTTTCCTCAAGCTTTAGCATTCGATAAAGAGCTACAGCTGCTTCTGCCCTGGTTAATCCTGCCTTTGGCCCAAAAGTACCACTGGGGTTTCCGCCTAAAATGCCTTTACTGGCAGCCAAATCAATACTATCTTTGGCCCAGCCCGCAATTGCACTGCTATCCGCAAACTGCTTAACCCCGTTAACTGGAGTACCTTGAACATTGCGTTCTTGACTTTGGCCTTGGCGCAGAGCCCGCATCAGGATTACTGCTGCCTCCTGTCGGGTAACCGGCTGTTCAGGAAGGAAATTACCCTCATATCCGGTACATATCCCGCTTTGGGCTACTGTTTGTACAGCCAGCGCATACCAGGCTTTGCTGTTAACATCCTTAAAGATTGCTCCAGACTGCTTTTCCGGTCCGGTTTCGGCTTCTAGCCCCAGCGCCTGGACAATAATTGCTGCAAACTCTGCCCTAGTGATGCGGCGTTCAGGGGCAAAATTACCTTTGTTGTCACCGCGGAAAATGTCCCGGGCCGCCAAGCTTTCTATTTCCTTAAGTCCCCAATGGTTTTTGATGTCAGCGAACTTTCGGTCATAACCCATCACAGTATAAATTGAAAAATGCTTAACCGGAACTGAAACGGTTTTTTGGACTAGGTCAACTTTTCCCCCTACCCAGACCCAGCGACCTGACCGTTCATCCCAGGTATACACAGCCAGCTTTTCTGGTGGAAATTTTTGCAGCAAAGACTGATCGTAAGCTAGGGTTAAGACAACTGGCTCATTAAACTTTGTACCTTCAGGCCCAAAGTTAAAGGCCCCGCTAAAACTACGTATGTCAGGAGCGAGAGTTTGGACAGGAGTTTTTACCACCTGCACCTTAAGTGCAGGCACACCTGTCGGTAGGATGCCACTGGTAATTCCAATGGCTACCCTGCCCTCAAAGGCTGTTAAGCTATTGTTGCGGCCTGGTTCGGGCTTCAACTCTTGCTCAACCCCAATGACCAGTGGCTGTAACTCCGTAGCTACCGGCGTAGTACTGCCGCCGCCTCCACCGCCAACTGCACCACCAGATCCTCCAGTACTACCGCCCCCGCTACCCTGATTGTCACCTGACGAAACACTAACTGTAACTTCGCTGGTATATTCACCGGTATTGCCGGCAGCATCCACAGCCCTGACCCTAATTCGGTTATCGCCAAGGTTAAGCAGGATTGGCTCACTGAAGCTACCATCTTGATTCACATTAAATATATAATTTTTTACAGTAGGCTGATGAACCTCGACCTGAAGTTTACTGGCACTGGCAGCAACTCCACTTAGGGTAATAGTGCTGTTAGTGGTTGTACTAGGCAATTGGTTCAGGGTAGGAAGCCCTGGTGGCTGTGTATCCATTAGTAAATCAAGCTTTTCCCACTGATAGCGGTGATCTGTTCCCTGGGCGTCAATCTGGACAGAATAAGTTCCATCACCGAACTGGCTGCCTAAGCCATCCCAATGCAGTTCGTAACTGCCGGGTACCTGTGCTATATCCTGCTGCAGATTGGTTACCAAAGTACTGCCCCGATAAACAGCTGACGATACTATGGAATTGATATTGAGGGTATATTGTAAGACGGTTGTATCGCTGACGACGGGAGAAAAAGGATTTGGTGCCAAGCTCAGGCCGGTCAACAACGGAATCTCTGTGATAAAACTGCCGTTTGCCCAAGGGCCTGGTCCGAGGGGATTGGTTCCCCTGACCCTCCAGTAGTAGGCAGTGCCAGGGTTAAGCGCATTCTGGAATTGATATTTGACGGCCACCATTCCTATCTGGTTAAGCACCAGATTACTGTAATCAGCATTAGTCGCTACCTGCAGGTCAAAGCCACTGGCCTTGCCGACAGGTGTCCATTGTAGCAACGGTTTTAGCGACACAGGATTAACCAGCGGGACAAGCCCAGGTAAAAGCAACGGAGCACTTCCGGTCACCCCGATATCTGCCAATATCTCCGAACCATTATTTGAAATGTGATCTACCTCTACAAAGGTGAATATTCCATCATTATTTAAGCTCCGCGGTGTAGAAAACCCGGAAAAAATGTTATTTCCCAGTGACCCGGGGTAGGAGTCAGCCTGGTCGCCCCGGTTGAAACCAGTGTAGAGGTCATTGCGCCCGTCAGCCTGCTCCAAAGCAACTCTGAGCGGAAGCAAATCGTTTACATTATTCTGTTCGACACTCCCCCGGCTGTCATCTATGTGCCAGATAAGCAGGCCGGAACCGGGTAGGTCGGAGTCAAAACCCTGCTTCTGGCGGTTTTCCAGCAGGTAATATTCGTTACCGGGATTACCGTTGGGCCAAAGTCTGTATACTGCTGAATTGACTTCAGCTGCCGGGATAGTAACCCCTTGTCTGTCAGTGGTGATCTCCTGGAGGTTAGCCCAGCCTAGTTGCAGTTTTGACCAGGCCGAGAGGTGTGTTGGATTGGTTCCTGCCAATCCAAGAGGACCTGCCCAAGACCCGTAGTCCATCAGGTCCCAAAGGCCAATGGTAGGGCGTCCTGTAGAAACATTATACAAATCCGGCAAGCCAAGGTCGTGGGCAAACTCGTGGGCAAAGGTGCCCAACGGGGAGTTTTCTGCCACCGTAGTATACTGGACAGCCTTTAGAAGCCCTACAGTTTCTCCCGTCGGCACAGGCAGGTCACCACCTATTTCCCAGCGGTGGGACCAAATATCGTCTGGGTCACCGGTATACTCTTGTCCCGCCCCAGCGTGGATGATAATCAAATGGTCAATAACCCCGTCTCCGTTATTATCATAGGACGAAAAATCAAATCCCGTGTCAGCCAGCAGGTGCACTGCCTCCCGCGCCATTTCGTAAACTGGTCCGTTAGCGTCATCATCGCCAGGACTACGGTCTGCACCATACTCAGCAAGCTGTTTACTACTATAGACTTTACCAGCTACTGTACCGGTAATCGAAAACCTGTTTTGTGAGTTTTCTTCAAAATAGGTTCGCATGCTTTTGAGTGGACCTGGGCTAAAGAGCAAATTTTGATAATACAGC
>CAZKEO010000304.1:0-3428 GCA_964551785.1 uncultured Eubacteriales bacterium
TTTTCGGTAGGAGCAAAAAAACCATAAATTACCTTCCCATATCGTTCAAAAACATTACTGTACTGGGGAAACTGCCGACGAATATTTTCTGGTATATCTATATCTGTTCTTACGGGGTCTTGTTTCGCCCACGCTATCATTTTCCCATCGCCAAAAGCTTTGTTCAGCCAGGAACTAATAGCAGCAACTTTGCGACCATGCCCAGGCCTCCCAAGAACGTCTTCATCAGGATTTAAGCCTTGAGTACCAACCACCATAGCAAGTAGCGGAAGACCTTGTTCTATTGGAAAAATAACAAAACTCATTCCCCCATAAGCTCCAGAGCTAGAATTAGAGGGATGAATATATGCTGCAA
Source organism: uncultured Eubacteriales bacterium (assembly GCA_964551785.1). Classification (GTDB taxonomy): domain Bacteria; phylum Bacillota; order Carboxydocellales; family JAJZTU01; genus CAZKEO01. Next base: position 356 of record CAZKEO010000304.1, read on the forward strand.
ACGTGACTCCACTGTCTTTGCGAAACTCTGGTGCTCTTAGAGATACTGACTTCCTGGCTTTTTCAGGAAAACGTCCACCCTCAGAACCGAAAAGCTGTTCAAAAGCTTCCTTGTTCCTTTCTGCCCAATTTTCCGCACCTTGCTCCCTTACTAAATCTATTAACTTGTTCACCCTATCCCTCCTCAGGTTGTATATGATCAAATTCCCCTACCCACCATACTTCCCCAGCACCATCCCCAGCTTCTCCCGCATCTGCTGCCGGAGGCTAGCAGGCTCCAAGATCTCCACCAACTCGCCCCACTGCAGGAGCCAGGCAGTAAACTCAAACAGGCCGGAGGTCCGATACCCCACTACTACCGACCCATCTGTATTTTCCTGGAGAAGCTGCTGGCTGGGATGATAGGCAATCAGCCTAAATCGATAGGCCAGAGCTGGTTCGACCTTTATCACAATCTCTTCTTTTTCATCACTAGAGTAAATCCCCCAACTGTCACCGAAGTAGTCTTTTAGGTTAAAATCTGGGGGGAACTCGAATTTCTGCTGCAGGACATAAACACTGTTGATACAGTCTAAGCGAAAGGTTCGATCTCCGACAGAGTGCTCACAAAAGCCCACCAGATACCAGTTGTTATGCTTGCAAGTCAAGCCGTAGGGGTGAATGATCCTGTTGCTCTGTTCACCAGTAGCGGCCTTTAGGTAGTCTATACTAATGGTCTTGTTCTCCTTGATTGCTGCTACCAGCTTTAAGAGAATTTCGCCGTTTTTGTGCTTATCTAGCAGTTGTTCTTCCACGACATGAATCCGATCCTTTAAGAGTTCGAATTCCTGATTTCTGTCACCGTATTTGTTCTTACACAAAGCAGCTACCAGGACATCTTTGACTTCCCCAGCTCCAATGGCTAGCGGACCACCTTTTTGCCGCAGAATGCTTAAAAACATCACCGCCGCTGCTTCTGGTCCAATCCTCCAGCTAAAGGCTTCATCCAACAGATATCGGCCGGTCACTTTTTGTCCCTTGGCAGGCCGAATCACCTGCACGGCCCCAGTGTTATCGATGGTGTCCAGATCCCGATAGATTTGGCGGACACTAACTTCGCATTTATCCACGAGTTCACCCAGGGTCGCCCCACCGCCTGGTGTCTTGAGGGCTAGAAAATGCAACAGCCTAATTGTTCTTTCCAGTTTTTCTGAACTCTGGCCGGCCATTTAACCACTCCTTCCAAGTTAGGTGGGCTTGTAAAAGCGAAAAGCCCGTCCCTTGCGGGGAACAGGCTCGATAGCATTTATAGGTGCAACCTGGCAATCCTAGCTATGCTTTAGCCGTAGACCCATGGCTTTGCGCCCCCTGCTTTCACAAGGTTTGCCGAGTATTTATTCTAGCATTATAAGTAAAATACCACACAAATTAGACATTTCCTGCAAATTTATACATTTTTCGTTCGCCTAATTTCGACTGGTTTCGCTTGCTATGCTTTTGCCAGACTTCCCCAGCGTCTGCTTTATCGTTTATTCCTAGTTAGATAGCTCTGATACTTCATTTGTTTGCGATCCATCGCCGTAAAATTCTGCGCTTCAAAGATCACAGTATCCTGTTGGAGCCTGGCGATTTCCTCCAGAACTTCGCTATCATAAGCAAGGGGGCTTAGTTGCTCTAGTTTATTTTGGCAGCAACGTAGCACCTCACTGGCTTCTTCAAACTTACCCTCGTCTGCTAGGCGGACTGCTACTTCCTTAGCTTCAGCCGTGCGGAACATCTCCACTTCCTTGATGACCTGAATATTAAGTCCATTTTCCAAGAGTGCTGGCTCCTCTGTTACTTCTAAGTCCACCGACACCTCATAGTTGACGGTGGCCAACTCAGCCAGGACATTATCATATTTGAAGTTAATGCTGACCAGGGGTAGCGTGCCTTTCTGCTGTGGAGTCACCAGCGGTTCCAGTAAAACAGTTTTGATATCACCATGATAAATATCGGGCAGGTTAAACTTCGCTGTGGAACCCCAGCTAGGTTGATAGCCCAAAACAGCCTGTAGTTTGACCTGGTGAGCTGGGGTGACTGCTAGTTCGAGATTTTGCCCGGTAATGCTTAAGAGCCCTTCTAATTCCTGCCGGAAAATCTCGGGGATTTGGTCAGGGTTAGCTATAAAATAGAAGTTGCCACTCCCGGCCTCAGCCATCTCGACCAGCAAATCCTCAGCAAAATCAGCTCCCACCCCCATGGCAGATACCGAAATGTGCTGGTTTTTGATGGCTTGGACCTTTTTGACGAGCTGTTTCGGGTCGGTGATGCCCTGGTTAGCTAGGCCGTCGGTGAGCAATACCACCCGGTTGATATATTCCTTGCTGAGGTTTTTCTTGACCTCAGACACACCCTTCAGTAACCCTCCAGAGAGGTTAGTGCAGCCTCCGCTTTGCAGTTTTTTAACTGCCTGAATCATTAAGTCTTTATCCTGAGCTGGTTCCGCCGAAATCGCCAGCTTAATCTCGTCATCAAACGCCACCAGGGAAACCACATCGACTGGCTCCAGATGCCTGAGTGCAAAGGCTACCGCCTGCTTGGTGTAATCTAACTTGGCTCCCTCCATCGAACCAGAGCGATCCACCACAAAACTGACATTAAGTGGCTTCCGCTTTGCTGCACAATCAACCTTGGGCTGCTTGAACTGCAACATCAGATAGACCAACTGCTGCTTCTGAGGGTTTAGGCATTTGTGACTTAAGGCAAATTCCAGATTAATGTTTTTAGTCATAAGAAAATCCCCCTAAAATTGATATTCTAGGGAGATTATAACAGGCAAGACTGACAGCAGTTTGTCAGTTTAATAACTACTCGCTTTTTTGCTTACTTGCTTTGGTCGGGAATCTTGATATTCTTTTTTGACCCAATCAATAGCTACCCCAGAAACCCAATAGGCAACAACGCAAACGAGAATGATCGCGATCCTGCTTCTCACATGCTTTTTATTTTGCTGAATTAAATCTCTAATCAGTAAAATAGCAACAATCAGCGCAATTGGCAAGGCTAAGTAATGTACGAACACTCTGGCGGACCTCCTCGAACAAGCTCCGATT
>CAZKEO010000305.1:0-3416 GCA_964551785.1 uncultured Eubacteriales bacterium
AAAAACCTGAGTTACTTAAGCAATTACAGGCTCCCGCGGTCTTAACACCACATCCAGGTGAAATGGCTAGACTGCTCGGGGTGACAATAGCCGAGGTTCAACAGGACCGTTTGTCCACAGCCCAGCGAGCAGCTCAGGCGTGGGGCGTAGTGGTAGTGCTGAAGGGCGCTAAGACCATAATTGCCTATCCAGATGGACGTACTTACATAAATTCCACCGGAAATCCAGGCATGGCAACCGGCGGAACTGGCGATGTTTTAACTGGGGTAATTGCCGCGCTGGCTGCCCAGGGTCTCGACCTCGAAGCAGCTGCGGTGGCAGGAGTATATCTCCATGGCTTAGCGGCTGACTATCTGCTACCAAAATTGGGGATGCTGGGAATGGTAGCTGGTGACTTGGTAGAGGCGATGCCTGTCATAACCAAAGATTTTACCTAATAATCTACTGAAGGAGGTTGAACAAGATGCTAGCTAAAGATGTAATGACCACAGATGTTATCACTGTTACCCAAGAGGCAACCGTTGAAGAAGTAGCTAAAATAATTACTGATAGCAAAGTTAGCGGGGTCCCAGTAGTTAACGAGCAAGGTAAGCTGGTAGGGATTGTGAGTGAGGGTGATATTATTGCACGCAGCAAAAACTTGCATATTCCTACGCATTTTCAACTCCTTGGCGGGGTAATTTATCTCGAGGGTACCAAGAAGCTGGAAGCGGATTTGAAGAAAATGATTGCAGTCCAAGTGAAGGACCTGATGACTGAGGAAGTATTTTCAGTTAAACCAGAGGCTACCATTGAAGAAGTAGCTACTTTAATGATTGAGCAAAAAATTAATCGGGTTCCAGTAGTTGTCAATGAAAAAGTAGTAGGGATTATCAGTCGCGCTGATATTGTCCGCACTTTAGTTGCTAATTCCTGATAAGATAAATAAAGAAGGTGACAGCATTGTATACCAGACCGGTTTGGGCGGAAATTGACCTAACGGCCCTAGCACATAATGTAAAAGAAATTCGTAAAATTACTGCACCGCAAGCTAAGGTGATGGCGATTGTCAAAGCTAACGCCTATGGCCATGGCGCTTTGGAGGTAGCAGGGGTAGCTTTGGCTAATGGGGCAGACCGCTTAGGTATTGCCGTCTTAAGCGAAGGGATAGAGTTGCGTAAGGCAGGTTTTGGAGTACCAATTTTAATCTTAGGTTATACCCCCCCGGAACAAGCGGCAGATGTAGTAAAATATAATTTATGCCAGGCAGTTTTTGGCTACGACTTGGCAGAAGCCCTTTCATGGGCAGCTGTCCAACAAAGGAAAACTGCCAAAATTCATATTAAAATTGATAGCGGCATGGGGAGGATTGGTTATGTTGCCAAGGATAAAGAGACGGTCAATCAAATTCTGCAAATAGCTAAGCTACCTAATTTAGAGATAGAAGGAATCTTTAGTCACTTTGCAGTCAGTGACTGTCTAGATAAAGCCTATACCTTGGAACAATTTGCCCAATTCCAGGAATTAACCCAGAAGTTAGAAAGTAAAGGGGTATTTATTCCCATTAAACATGTAGCTAATAGCGCAGCCATTATAGATATGCCCCAGCTTCATCTGGATATGGTTAGGCCAGGGATCATTTTGTATGGACTCTATCCTTCCGAGGAAGTGGACAAAAAACGAATTGAGCTGATTCCAGCGATGGCTTTGAAGGCAAGAGTAGCAATGGTGAAGACGGTGCCGTCAGGAACCTCCATCAGCTACGGCTGTACCTATACCACCGAAGCCAAAGAGGTAATAGCCTCACTGCCGTTAGGTTATGCTGATGGCTACAGCAGGTTATTCTCCAATAAAGCAGAAGTGCTTATTCATGGCCAGCGGGCGCCGATAGTGGGGCGAGTCTGTATGGATCAGTGCATGATAAAAGTAACTCATATTCCCAATGTCCAGGCCGGAGATGAGGTAGTGCTGTTTGGCAAACAAGCAGGTGCCCTGCTACCAGTCGAAGAGCTAGCTAAACAAATGGGTACGATTAATTATGAAATTGTTTGTAAAGTCTGTCCACGCGTACCAAGGCTATATGGGCGAGGTTAAGGGAACACGAGCACCAAGCAGACCCCGAGCAGGATATTAACAAACACAAGAAAGGCCTGGTTAGGAGCAGTAACTCCTGACCAGGCCTGCAATTATTTATTGACTAATAACCATTAACGATAATCTCTAAGTGTCCATCATCAGGACAAAAGATTAGACCATGGACGGGAACATCTTTGGGAATCAGGGGGCTATTACGAATGATGGAGACTACATTTTCCACATTACTCACCGGAGCGGAAAAGGCACAGACCCACTGAGCAAGATCTGGGACCAAGTTATCTAGGGCTTCGACTGCTATGCCTCTAGCTAGCATTTTCTCACGCAAACTCTCAGCATCCAGATTAGCCATCCCGCAATCCTGATGCCCGATAACGAAGATTTCCTCCACTCCCAAAGTGAAGATAGCAACTGCTAAACTGCGGATCACATCGCCACAAGAGTCAATCAAGGTATTGCCAGCATTTTTGATTACTTTGGCATCGCCGCGGGCAATTCCCATCGCCGGCTCCAAAAAATCAACCAACCTAGAATCCATACAGGTAAAGATGGCTAATTGCTTCTTGGGTATTTTCGATAAAGGTTCACAAGCTCCTGGTTTAGCGAATTCTTGATTAGCCCGCATGATACTATCTAATAAGGTCATCGTCTCCCCGCCCCCTTAATTCCATGTTATTTGGAAAAGTTATTAATTACTAGTCCAGTGACAATTTTGGGGTAGAAATAGGTAGATTTTTGGGGCATTTTCTCCCCGCCAGTAGCGATGTTAGTGACTTCTTCCACCTTGGTAGAATTCATAAAGAAACAGATTTGGTAGGAGCCGTTATCTACTGAGGCTTTTGCAAATTCCTCATCCCTGGTATAAGTTAGGTTGCTTTCATCAGCCCGTTGCTGACTGCCAATCCCTAAGTGCTTTTCGAGGATCAGGGTATGGAGGATAGAGACATCCAGACGTCTCCAAGCAGCAGAGCGGTTTTCTAGGTTGAGCTTGTCCAAATCCGACTCATTTTTAAGTTGTAATAGATAGTAAGCTTTTTCCTGGGAGTAGATCCCAAAAGATTGTGCCTGAGCCCCGAGTGCTTCCAGCTTAGCAAGGAAGTCATCCAAGCTAGTACCAGCCGGGAGTTTTTCTACTGTGAAATCAGCTTCCAAAGCTGAGGTTAGTTTGGCAATATCCAAGTTAGCAACATTATGTACTAAGCGGTGAGTAGGGAAGACGACTAGGCCTTTGTCATAAAGGTTGACTAGGGTAATCAGCACAAAGTCATAGCCCTCTTTGCCTTGGGCAGCCATTTCCTTGCCAAAGTTAACGGCAGTTTCATAACGATGGTGACCATCAGCAA
>CAZKEO010000306.1:0-3416 GCA_964551785.1 uncultured Eubacteriales bacterium
TGTCTCCTTCATGAGGGGAACGTTTTGGTAATAAGCCTATTTTTTCTATTAAGTCAGGAAGCTGAAAAGCGATATACATTAGGATTACGGTGAACAATGCAACATCGTATTGACCATACCCGATAACCAGGCCAATAGCGGAAGTTATCCAAATATTCGCAGCTGTAGTCAACCCGCGTTTGACATTGTGAATATCCTTCCAAATTACACCTGCCCCGATAAAACCTATGCCACTGATAACCTGAGCAGCTAACCGCATCGGATCCCTGTTAGGCCCTATATTCATGGTGGAAAGAATCATAATCAGACATGAGCCCAGGCAGACTAATATATGTGTTCTGATGCCAGCAGCCTTACCTTTGCTGGCTCTTTCATATCCTATTAATAAACCAAAAAGAAAAGCTAAAGCCAGTCTTAAATAGAAGTCATGATGTGAAGAGAGTAAAGAAAAAAATTGCATTTTATCCCAGCTTTCTGGTGGTAAGATTGATCCTAGTTTTACCAAGCTTTAGTAGTATTATGAAATGGAATGTTCTTGTTGTGAATTAAAAGGATGGTGATATCCTGAAGCGGATGAAAAAGGTAGTTCCGTTGGGGCCAGTTTCGAATTTAAGTGTAGCATTGTGCCGGGCAGCAATGCTATAACAAACGGGCAAACCCAAACCAGTACCCTGTTCTTTGGTGGTGAAAAATGGGGTGCCAATCTTTTCTAAAAGGTATGGCTCAATCCCGCTGCCCTGATCCTGTATTGATAAAACAATTTCATTCCCATCCATAAACGTTTTAATGGTCAGTTGGCCGCTGGACTTCATGGCTTCCAGCCCGTTCCGGACTAGGTTAATAATTAATTGGCGAATTTCTTTTTCATCCAGGACTAATTCAGGAATAACCTGCAGCTCAAAATTAACAGCCTTCTCGGTAAAGATTGCGTCAGACGTCATTAATGGATAGAGGGTTTCTATGATGGAATTCAGGCTTTGTCTCCTTAATTCCACGGAACGGTGTTTAGCTAGAGAAAGAAATTCTGTGATAATGGCATTGGCGCGGTCCAGTTCCTCAATCATAAGTTCAAAGTTATCAAAGTATGGAGTAAAGGTTGGTTTAACCATAAACATTTGTAAAAAACCACGAACCGTAGTCATGGGGTTACGAATCTCATGAGCGATTCCGGCTGCTAATTCACCTACCAAGTTCAGCCGATCGAGGCGAACCATTTCCTTTTCCAACTTTCTTCGTTCGATAATTTCGCGTTCGAGCTGTTCTTTAGCGATTTCCAATTCTCTCGTCCGCTCCAGCACTAATTCCTCTAGATTATCCCGGTGTCGCTGTAGCTCTGGGTAGTAGTTTTTTCTGACGGAATGTTCTCCCAGGCCAATCAATTTTTTTCGTAAAGAATCCCAGTTATCTGTCATATCAGAGTGCTTTTTCATATATTACCTCAATATCCTGTTGGCTTGGTCGGCGAGGGTTGGTCACCATACAAGGATCTTTCATTGCATTACCAGCCAAGTAGGGAATGTTACCGTTGTGTATTCCAAAATGTCGCAGGCTTCGATTAAGTCCTATCGTCTGGCGAAACCATTTGAGCTTACCGACAATGGCCAACTTTTGATCCTCTAAAGACATTCCACTTAGGTCAATATACATAGCTTCACCAATCCGCAGGTAGCGCTCTGGAACTGCTGAAAAATTGAAGGCTACTACATGTTCTAGGAGAAGTGCAATGCACTCTCCGTGCGCTAGGTCTAAGAAACCTCCTAAGCTATGCGCCATGGCATGGACTGCCCCCAGAATAGCATTAGTAAACGCCATGCCAGCGTTCATGCTGGCCAACATGATTTGGCTCCGTAGCTCTAGGTTATCGGGTGTCTGGATTGCTGGGATTAGGTACTGGGAAATTATGCGAATTGCCTCCAGGGCATGTAAATCTGTAACTGGGGAGTGGGCATTAGAAACAAAAGCTTCGATAGCATGGGATAAGGCGTCATAGCCTGTACAGGCAGTTAAGTAGGCAGACATTGAGGTGGTTGTTAGAGGATCAATCAGGGACACATCGGGAACAACAGTCTTGCTGACAATGGCGAATTTGTCCTGTTGCTGGAGATCTGTAATCAGCGCTAACTGAGATAGGTCAGCTGAAGTGCCAGCAGTGGTTGGAATACAGACTAAAGGGGGAATTGGTGCAAATACCTGATCGACACCTTTAAATTTAAAAATATGTTTTTGATTAGTATTTACAATACCAATACCTTTGGCACAATCCATTGGGCTACCCCCACCAACAGCAATAATTACATTGCAGTTTTTAGTCAGGTAAACTTCTGCTCCAGTCATAACTTCTTCTACCCGTGGATTGGGGGTGACATTAGTAAACAAGGTATACGGTATTCCTACGTCTTCTAGACTAGTTGTTACATCTCTGGTCCAGCCTGCAGCCATAACCCCGGAATCAGACACCACTAGAACCCGATGAGCTCCTAAATTTTTGGCGTAACGTCCGGCCAGATACCGTGCTCCTGAGCCAAATACGATCTCAGGTACCACGAATTTCCGCAAATTCATCTCATTGTTTATATGCATAGCATTATACTCCCAAAAAACAGTGATTTTAGAATTATTTTACTGCAATATTCAACCATAAGCAACATTTAATGCTAAATGAGAGGTAGAAGCCCGATTTATTCTCGAAGCCTGATCATGATTACCTGATCTGAGGCGCTGAATCGCTATCTCAGAGCAGGTTTTTTATTTCGACAAATTGTAGCTATTGATTTAAAACAATAATATAGCTACAATATAAATGTAGCTTTTTAATAATATGTTTTCGATAGCTACAAATAGGAGGGGTTTTAATGGAACGTGGTAGACCAAGTTTACAAAAAGTACTTGAAAAACTAGCTCAGGAAGTAACGGTTTTGCATAAAGAATTAGGCGGTTTCCCGTCTAGTATTGAAGCAAATGAAATATGGAAAGACATTTGGTTAGAGGAAACTCATCACTCCACAGCACTGGAAGGGAATACCTTAAGTTCTAAAGAGATATTCCGGCTAGTTGAGCAAGATATGGTAACCGGGAACAAGGAAATGAGGCACTACCTAGAAGTACAGGGTTATTCCCAAGCGGCAAAGTGGGTGTATGAGGAAGCAGTAGAAACCGCAAAAAGTGGAGACCTAAGACTAACACTCCAACATATTAGTCATATCCATCGGTTGTTAATGGGATTGGTTTGGGAGGCCTATACACCGGTTTCAGGAGATAGACCAGGTCAAATAAGAACTGGTTTGACACCAAAAATAAGAGGAACATCACTAAAACTACCTTCATCTGGAGAGGTACCAGTTTTACTAGATGAGCTCTTGAAAGAGATCAACGCAGGTTCTGGAAACTTAACGGTAATTGAGTGGGTAGGCTTAATC
>CAZKEO010000307.1:0-3389 GCA_964551785.1 uncultured Eubacteriales bacterium
GATGGCTGACCACGTCCCAGTAATTAGTCAGGTGGAGGAGGTCCCAGGCTTAGTCTTGGCTTGTGGTTTCAGCGGACATGGCTTTGGGATTGCCCCAGCAGTTGGGCAGTTGGTCGCAGAAATGTTGGTCGATGGACAGCCTTCCATTTCTTTGGGGGCCTTCCGTTATGATCGCTTCAAGCCTCGACTGTAGAGGGCTGGTAATGAAACTAGAAAATATGAAGTGAGGTGTTGAAGTTGGACTTAACAAGAACAAATTATTCCTCCGGTGCTCCCTTGGAGGAAATAGCAGGGTACAGCAGGGTAGTAAAAGTGGGTCCTTTTGTCTATGTGGGCGGCACTACCTCAGTACAGCCGGATGGGACAGTCTTTGGAGAAAATGATGGCTACGGCCAGACCAAATACATCTTGGACAAGATGATTAAATTTTTGGAACAAGCTGGCTCCAACAAGGCAGAAGTTGTTAGGGTGAAAATGTATGTTACAGATATGAGCAAAACGAAGGATTATATTCAAGCTTATTCGGAATTCTTTAAGGAAATCAAACCGCTGTGCACACTGGTTGGAATTGCGGCCTTAAACCGGCCCAGCCAGCTGATCGAAATTGAAATTGATGCGGTGATCGGCTCTGTGTAGTCCCTATTGCCATACACAAATGGTAGTTTTCGTTAAATATTGATAAAAAATGATATATTGTGATATAATTATAACGTTAATAAATACGAACTTCATTTGTTTCTTTATACGATGCAGTGTAAGGGTATGTGCGGCCAATGAAGGCAACACTTTTTCCACTTAGGAAAAGGTGTTGCCTTTTTTGATTTAAAAAAGGAGGCGATTTTGGTGAAATTGAACCTGTCCTTAAGAAATAAGCTTTTTCTGAACTTTCTTGTCGTAGCAGTTATTACACTGATGCTCTCGGGGGTTATTAATTACTGGGTAAGTGGGCAAGAGCTGGAAAAGGCGGCAGGTGCCAGCATCTCCAAAAGCGCTGCAGACATCTCAGACAAAATTGACCGCAACCTGTTTGAACGGTATGGTGATGTGCAAGCTTTTCAATATAATAAAATTCCAACTGCAACCAATAGAGCAACGCTAACTAGCTTTATGAACAATATGATGCAGTATTATGCTCCCATCTACCAACTGATGATATTAACAGATCAGACCGGCAGAGTTATCGCGGTAAATACTGTCGACAAAGGAAATAAGGCGATTGATTCCAGTTATTTAATAGGTAAGGATTTTAGTGAGAGCACGTGGTTTAAGCAGAGTATATCCGGACAGATTAAAGCAGGACAGGCCTTTTTGGAAGAACCTTCCTTTGATGAAGATGTTAAGAAGATCTTCTCGGAAAGTAATGGTTATACCATGAATTTTTCCAGCCCGGTATTTGATGCAGCAGGAAATATTATCGGGACTTGGACCAATAGAATGGATGTTGCTAATATCAACCAGATTATACTGGATAATTTAACAGTGGAACGAGACAAGGGCTTAAGCTCTGCCAAGGTTGTCTTAATTAGTAGTGAAGGCAAAACAATTTATGATCAGGAGGGCAACAAGTTAAACGAAAATGGGCTAGCTACCTTGCCTCTAGGTGTTAAGGAGCTACTTAATACGCAAAAGGATGGTTATTTGATAGATAGTAATATTATCTATGGGGTGGTTAGATCAAAAGGCTTTGCCAGCTATCCTGCAAGGAATTGGGCAATTATTTTCTCCGTGGATTATCCAGACGCCATGAAAGGCTTGGGCACACTTAAATATGCCAATATAGGCATCCTGATAGTTTCCTTAATAATTGCTGGTCTATTAACCTTATTTGCCACCAAAAGCATCACAGACCCAATCAATGGCCTTGTTTTTGTGGCAGAGCAAGTTTCCAGAGGAGACCTTGCGCAGAAGCTACCGGACACCTTCTTGAAATCTGATCAGCGCTTGGCGGGTGCTTTTAGTACGATGATGAATAATCTCAGGTCCTTAGTTACCCAGGTTCAGACTACGGCCAATCATGTGGCAACAGCCAGTAAAGAACTATCTGAGACGACGAGCCAGACCAGTACGGCTACTGAACAAATTACCTCGGCCATTGTCCATGTCGCCGATGGGAATTCTGGCCAGGTTAGTAGTGTTACAGAGGTAATGGGTCAGGTGAATAAATTAAACGAATCCATTGAGTTGATTAACCAGGGTGCTCAGGAGCAAAAGTCAGGTATCGATACCGCAGGTAATATCATTCAGGAAATGGCTGACGGAATTGCAGAAGATCGGCTTAATGCTCAAACCATCTTAAAAAGTGCTGGTCAAAGTACGGAAACAGCTAATCAGGGGAGTATAGCAGTAAAGAGAACGATAGAAGAAATGCACCTTATTCGGAAGAGTGTCCTGGAAGTTGCTAATAAAATCAAAGATTTAGGGGACAAGTCTGTGCAGATCGGGGAGATTGTTCAGGTGATTGATGATATTGCTGAACAAACCAATTTGCTGGCGTTAAATGCAGCCATTGAAGCTGCGAGAGCAGGTGAGCAAGGCAAAGGCTTTGCTGTAGTAGCAGATGAAGTGCGGAAGCTGGCAGAGCGGTCCGGTAAGGCTACCAAGGAGATATCTCAATTGATAACTGGGATGCAAGAAGGCACCAATAACGCAGTTAAAGCTATGAATCAAAGTACTATAGAAGTTGAAAACGGAGTTGCGGTGGCAGATAAAACGGAAGAGGCCTTAAAACAGATCATCAATGAAATTAAGGAAACTGAACTACAAGCCGAAAACATCACCACCCTTACGAAAGAGGTTGCCCATAAAAGCGAGCAAGCAGTTAGTATCTCAAGCCAGATGAGCGAGATATCTTTCAGAAACATAACTATGACTAAGGAAATGACTACAAATAGTTTTGAAGTTGATGCGGCAATCAGAAATATTGCTGGAATAACCAATCAAAATGCAGCTACTACTCAGGAACTGTCTGCTTCTTCAGAGGAAATAGGTGCTTCAATCCAGGAAATTGCTGCTTCGACCCAGAAATTATCAGCAATGGCCCAAGCTTTACAAGATGAAATAGTAAAGTTTAAAGTATAAGCTAGGGGTGACAACATGGAAAACGTTAACACGAAATATGGAACGCTTAAGGGAGTAGCTTATGTTATTCGCTATCCGGATGGTGAGCTAAAGGAATGTTATTTGGCTGAACGAAACGAACTTCAAACACCGTATGGTGTGCTTGTGCCGCAATATCAGGATGATGGCCTCAGGCGGAAGCATATTAAGCCCCTGATCTTTCATAAAAATGGAAATTTAAAAAATCTACCCTTAGCTGACCAAATTAATCTGAATATGAATACTCCGCTGGGAGTTTTACCTGCGGAATTAGTTACCTTTTACGAAAATGG
>CAZKEO010000308.1:0-3381 GCA_964551785.1 uncultured Eubacteriales bacterium
CGGACTATCCCATATGCCCTTAAGTGACATCCAGAAATTAGTCGGCTTGGTAACATTAACAATTTTCGTTCCTTGTATTGCCTCTTGTTTGGTACTCTTTAAAGAGCGAGGTAAGCAGGAGGCCATGATATTGGTTCCTAGCATCTTAACAATTGCCTTTATTATCGGTGGCCTTGTTGCCCAATTATTTGGTGTCTTAAATTCACTAGTATTACCCTTCGTCTTCTTTATTCTGTTGATTGTGACAGGTTTGCTATTAGGTAGGCGCCAGGTTGAGGAGGGATAACAATGGATAAGTCGCAAGGGTGTTGTTCGGTTAACAAAGGGGAGCAGTGTGAGGTCATAACCTGCCCTCAATGTGGGAACAAGGTGATGGATCCTTCTTTAATGCGCTGTCCTCGGTGTAATAAACCCTTAATGCAAGTTGTTTCTTGTAATGGAGCATGTCATAAATGCACTAGCAAGCAGCAGAGCTGCAGTTCTTGCTAAGCTAGGATAAGGCAACTATCAGCTATTGGAGGAAAAAGAGTTGAAGCAAATCGTAGTAACGGCCGCAATTATCATTAATGAAGGTAAAATATTGTTAGCTCAACGCAAGCCCGGGAGCAACCATGAATTACTTTGGGAATTTCCAGGTGGCAAACTAGAACCAGATGAAGAACCAATAGCTGGCTTAAAACGTGAAATTAAAGAAGAATTAGACCTCGAGATTACCGTGGGTGATATTTTCCAGGTTGAATGGGATCAACAAGCAGAACAAACGATACTTTTCCTATTTTACCGCTGTGAATACGCTGGTGGTATTGCTAAAACTGTGGATTGTCATGACTTCAACTGGACAAGTATTAGTGAATTAGCGGACTACCAATTCCCACCTGCTGATCAGGCGGTGGTAGACCGTTTACAAGTGTATGATAACACGCAGTTACGGTCGCAACGCAAACAGGAGCACATTCAAACTTTTCTCAATCTTCCTTGTCAACCTATCAGTAATGATTTCAACGATATTCGTTTAGTGCACTGTGCCTTACCAGAACTCGCTTGGGAAGATGTCAACCTTTGCTGGGAAGTCTTTGGGAAGTCTACTAGTGCTCCCCTCTTGATTAATGCTCTCACTGGGGGAAGTCAGCAAGTGGAATGGATTAACAGGGCTTTAGCACGATGTGCTAGGGAAAGTGGACTAGCAATGGCTGTTGGTTCACAGACTGCTGCATTGTTCGAACCATCTCTTAGTGCCAGTTTTAGGGTAGTACGAGAAGAAAATCCGGATGGGGTAGTGTTGGCTAATGTTGGGGCGGGCATTGACCCAGCAGTTGCTGCTCAAGCTGTGGAGATGCTCAACGCAGATGCTCTACAGATACATCTCAATGTACCCCAAGAGTTAACGATGCAAGAAGGGGAACGTAACTTTCGTGGTTGGAGCGACAATATCGCTGCTATGGTGAAATATATCCAGGTTCCGATTATTGTGAAGGAAGTTGGTTTCGGTCTCAGCAAAGAAGTGCTACAAGAGCTGAAAAGTCTTGGTGTGACTAATTTTGATGTTGGTGGTTATGGAGGAACCAATTTTATTACTATTGAACAAAAAAGAAGCGGTTCACACCCCACAGGATTAGAAGATTGGGGTATTCCGACAGCTTGTTCTACCATCGAAGCCTTTAGTGAAGGTATACCCGGGGAACTAATTGCTACTGGTGGTATCAGCTCGCCTTTAGATGCTGCAAAAGCGCTTGCGCTAGGAGCTACTGCGATTGGAGTGGCTGGGCATTTTTTGAGGACTCTCTGCCAACAATCCGAAGGGGACTTATTAGCATTGCTAGAACAATGGAAGCTTCAGCTGAAACAAATCTACCTAATGTGTGGAGCGCGCAACAATGTCGAGATGCGTCAAACCCCACTGGTGCTAACTGGCCTTACAAAAGAGTGGGCAGAGCAACGCAGGCTCAATACGGAGTTATATTCAAATCGAAAGAGCAAAAAATAACCCTGCTACTGCAGGGTCTAGATTGTAGACAAACCCCACGAATTTGATTCGCGGGGTTACATTTTTTAATACCTTATAGAGATAGCCAATAAAGACTAAAGAGATTTAAGCCGATCAGCAGTGGGATTCCGAAGGAAAACAAGCGATGTTTTGTTTTATGTCTAAAAACCTTCATACCTAGAAAAATACCGCTTGCTCCTCCGAAGATGGCCAAGGAAAAGAAGCTTTTTTCGGCTATTCTCCAGCCGTAACTTTTAGCCTGACGCTTGTCATACCAAACTAGCAGAAAACTACTAAGGTTAATTAGTATTAAGAAGGTAAGGCGAGCTTGGCTGAACTTATCCATTTTGCTCACTCCAATTAGTAACTTAAATAACTTGATAGTGGATAGCGTTTTTAGTGCTGTTTTTCACTACATACATCTCTTGGTCTGCGGCTAACACCATTTCATCAACTGATTTAGGGATTTTATGGAAGGTAACAACACCGATACTAAAGGTTACTGACCAACTCTTTTGTTTCAAAGCTGTTGATAAACTGTTTTTGATTCTATTAATTACTATTTGAGCTTGCTCACCCCCAGTTTCAGGTAGCAAGACGGCAAATTCGTCCCCGCCAAGACGAGCAACAGTATCGAGGATTCTGACATTATCTTTGATTGTTTGCACAATTAAGCATAGTAGGAAATCACCAGCCATATGGCCAAAAGTATCGTTTAATACCTTGAAATTATCAATATCTATATAAGCCAGGGAAATGGGTTTTTGCGAGCGCTCCGAACGGTATAATTCGATCTGAGAGAGTTCATAGAACAATCTCGTATTAGCAGCACCTGTAAGGGAATCTGTTCTTGCAAGTTCTTTTTCCTTTTCTAGGGCAAATTTTAAGGCAGCTAAAATAATCACGACCGTTCCGAAAAAAGCCAATCTAACTAAGGCGTTCCAATAAGGAATGAGTACACCGGAATATACTCGCCCACCCTGAAGATCGGCTATCAGCCAGATAATTGCACTGAGCATGGCTATAACCCAACTATTAACTTTACTGTCAATAAACCAAGTCACCATCACGATGGGGAGTAAATAAAAGACTGAAAGGGATAGTTCACATCTTACTACTCTACACTGTAAAGGAGCAAACCTTAATTGCTTTTACACTCTCTTAAGCCCAGGACGGGTACCTGTTCCGGTTTAGAATCTTCTCATGGAGTGAATAGAAGCTCTTAGCGAAAATGGGTAATATAAAGCACCCCGACCGATAAAGAAGACTTGGCTTGTGGCAAGTACTCGTACGTAGCCAGAAGCCTTAGTCGCACTTATGCTGACCAGTGCAGGACGTCGGTCGCCTTTGCGGTGGACACGGATGTCCACTCGCAAAGGTTTGGGTGCTTTTATTAG
>CAZKEO010000309.1:0-3371 GCA_964551785.1 uncultured Eubacteriales bacterium
ATTTTGAGTTGGGAGTTCCTTGCTTTGATCTAGATGATGCTGCAGGGGTGGTAGATTTATTGGAAG
Organism: uncultured Eubacteriales bacterium; assembly: GCA_964551785.1. Lineage (GTDB taxonomy): Bacteria > Bacillota > Carboxydocellales > JAJZTU01 > CAZKEO01. The sequence continues at coordinate 67 of CAZKEO010000309.1, forward strand.
GACTATATCTAAAACAGACTGACAACTAACTACAATTGCAATCAGGAAGCTTGCCATATTCAATAGGCGCTCCTCCGCGCGAACCAGCTCTATAGATAGTGACCCCTTTAATTAGTTTTGTCTGATAGGCGGCTAAATAGGCCTGCCAAATTGTTTCTGCCGTGGCATCCGCGGGTAGGTTAATGGTTTTGCTGATGCTGGCGTCAACATGTTTTTGTAAGACAGCCTGCATTTTGAGGTGGTCTATATAGGATATTTCCTGAGCTGTCAGGAAGACCTGTTGCCATTGGGGAGGTACTCCCGAGACGCGAGCTGTCCCAGTTACGGTTACTTCACGCAGCAGCTCTGCAGAATACCAACCTTCAGCTTGCGCAATTTCTTGGAAAAGCTTTGACACAAAGGGTATCCTTTGACCATCAAGCATCAGCCGAGTGTAACTTAAGGCTGCCAAGGGTTCACAGCCATAGCCTTCCACGCCTAGGAGGGTCGAGGTGGTGCCTGTGGGGGCTATCGTTGTTCTAGTGGCATTGCGCAAGGCAGGTACCTTGCCGGCATAGTTACTTGCTGGGAAAAGTGGGAAACTGCCGCGTTCCAGGCCGAGCTGAATACTGACTTGCAGGGCTTGGTGCTGCACAAAGCCGATGATTTGCTCAGCTAGATGCAGGCCTGCTGCTGAGTTATAGGGCACTCCGTGACGAATCAGCACATCAGCTAAGCCTGTGATACCCAGGCCAATTTTTCGGGAAAGCTGATGGGTAGCCTGGATAATAGGCAGGGGATACTCATTTAGCGTGACCGCATTATCCAATAAACGACATAAGAGCTGGACCGTACCTGCTAGTTTAGGGTAATCAATTTGCACTCTTTCGTGAGCTGGGATCAGGTGTACTGCTAAGTTAACATGTCCCAGCACACAGCTTTCCCAGACACTTAAGGGTTGCTCCCCGCAGGGGTTGGTACAATTAATTAGCTGGCTGGGGATGGGATTACTCTCCTGGAGACGGTCTAAGAATAATAAGCCAGGCTCACCATTATGATGGGCGGCTTCGACAATTTGTAGGAACAAGGCCCGAGCTGGTACAAGACGGCTGCATACTTTTACCCCTTGGGGGTTAGTCCAGGCTAGTTCCCAGGCTTGGTCTGCCAAGACTGCCTCCATGAACTGGTCGGTAATGCCAATGCTCAGATTAAAATTAGTTAATTTGCTGGGGTCACGTTTAAGTTGGATGAATTCTAAAAGGTCAGGATGCTGGCAATCCAAGACTGCCATAAAAGCACCCTGGCGAAAGCCAATACTCTGATCGGCAGCAAAGTCAGCATTAAAAGCAAGTAAAAACGGGATAACACCACTCGGGGACGTATTGCTACTGCTAGAGCTGCTATCTGCGTTTTGCTCAGCCCTTGGGCACAGTTTACTAAGGTTAAATCCCACTCCGCCGCCGGCTTGTTGGATTAAGCCGGCATTTTGCTTGACCGTTTCCAAAGCGGCACTATTCTCAACCTCAATCACAAAACAAGCCGAACCTTGGGCCAAGCGACCGGCGACCCCGTAATTGGCTATAATCGGACTATTTAAAATCAGCAGATTTTGCTCGAAAGCCGCCATAAATTTTGCTTGCCAGCCTGCCCGATCAGTTTGTTCAGCAGTTGCAAGGTGTTGGGCGATTGCTCTGAAACGGTCTGCTGGAGTTTCGCCGGGCTGTAGATAACGTGCTTGCAAGATTTGTTGGGCTACTGGGTTTATTTTCATGTGCTTCCCTCCGTTAAAACCAAATATTTCGGGTGCAAAATAAGAGGAATACAAGCATATAGCGAGAATACTTACATGTTAAATATTTTTTTAAAATTAGGGAGGAACCCGATGAGATTTTTGCGGGCTACCGGTTTGGCGTTACTGTTAACATTGGGTCAGGCCTTACTCATCAGTAGTCTGGGAGAAGGGTTATCATTCTTATTTGAACTAACTCTAATTTTGGCGATTGTTGATATTGGGACTATTTATATCGTTGCCATTTATTTAACCAAAAACCGGGTCTTAACCTTAAAGATGGATGACCAAAATATCGATCCGACTTTACAAATTGCCAATGAGACCCTGCCTTATTTGCGGCGAGGACTCAATCAGGAAACCGCTCGGAAAACGGCAGAAATCATCTTGAAAATCAGTGATGTAGCTGCTGTGGCCATTACCGACCCGGAACGCGTTTTAGCCTATGTCGGTTCAGGTTGCGAACGAGTTCAGCCTGGCAGAAAGATTTTAACTCAGGCTACGAAACAAGTGATTCTCACCGGAGAACTGAAAATTGTTGAAAACCAGGAAAGCCTGAAGTGTCCAGTCAAAGACTGTGAATGTCATATCGGTGCTGCCGTAATTGCGCCACTTAAGTGCCAAGGCAAGGTGATTGGCTGTGTGAAACTATATCTGACTAGGGAGGGCAAACTCCCCCCTCAGGTTATTAAGTTAGCAGTAGGGATTGCACAGTTACTAGCTGTCCAAATGGAATTAGCCGAGATCGACCGGCAGGCACAGTTGGTGACCAAGGCGGAGTTGCAGGCCCTGCATGCCCAAATCAACCCCCATTTCTTATTTAACACCATCAATACCATCGTTATGTTTAGTAGAACTAACCCAGAAACGGCTCGGAGGTTGTTAATTCAGCTTTCGGCATTTTTCCGACATGCCCTCAAAAAGCATGGTATGTATAATACTCTGGCTGAAGAACTAGAATATGTCAATACTTATCTAGTCTTAGAAAAAGCCCGCTTTAGCGATAAATTAAAAATCTTACGCGATATAGACTCCTCTTTAATGGAATATAAGGTCCCGGTACTGTGTATCCAACCCCTAGTGGAAAATGCGGTTAAGCATGGGATTACCCCTAAAATGGGCCAGGGGGCAGTGCAAATTATCGTCCGCAGCTCGGAGGGCGAAATGCACATCAAGATTAAAGATGACGGGGTGGGAATACCTACAGCAATCATGCCGAAAGTACTCTTGCCAGGATATGGTTCTGGTAATGGGGTAGGTTTAAGTAATGTGCATGAACGCCTGAAAAGTCTTTTTGGCGACGATTATGGACTTAAAATTGTTAGTGAAGTAGATCAAGGGACCACAATCTATGTAAGAATACCGTTAATACTTGAAGCGGATGTAGGAGGGTGGGACAATGAAATTAAAAGCGCTCATAGTTGATGATGAGTACCCTGCAAGGAAGGAACTACGCTTCTTATTACAGCAATTTGAAGATATTGAAGTAGTAGGAGAAGCAACTAATGCTCAGGAGGCCTTGACCTTAATTAAGGCA
>CAZKEO010000310.1:0-3369 GCA_964551785.1 uncultured Eubacteriales bacterium
CATTTGTCCTGATTATGGCAACTGTAGCAGTAATAGCACTAGAAGCAGTAGGAATAGGGCCAATTCTTAAAAATATAAACCTGGGGCTAGACCTGCGGGGGGGACTGCATGTTAGTCTGCAGGCTCGACCTATTGCGGGCAATCAAGTTACCCCAGACGCGATAAGAAGGACTATTGATGTTTTGAATAAGCGAATTAATGAACAGGGCTTAAAAGAACCAATTATCCAGCCGCAGGGTAGTGATCGGATTATCGTCGAATTAGCTGACGTCAAAGATCCGGCTGAAGCGATTAAGCTAATTGGTAAAACTGCTGTATTACAGTTCAAAACAGCAGATGGTAAGGTAGTACTTACGGGGGATGATTTGGCTGATGCCCAGACCTCCCTCAATCCAAACACTAATGCCCCGGAAATCGCGTTGCGATTTACCTCTGCAGGTTCCACTAAATTTGCCAAAGTTACTTCGGAAAATATCGGGAAACCAATTGGCATTTATCTCGATGAGAAAGTGCTGACTAATCCAACGGTGCAATCAGCTATTACCAATGGACAAGCTGTGATTACTGGTAACCGGAGTGTGGAGGAAGCTGAAGGCATTTCACGGATGTTAAGGGCTGGTGCGCTTCCTTTGAATTTAGACGTGATTGAAAAACGGATAGTTGGACCGACCCTAGGAGCAGATTCCTTAGCTAAGTCTAAACTTGCTGGGGCAGTTGGCATTGCCGCTATCCTCATATTCATGTTAGTTGTATACAGACTACCTGGTTTAGTAGCAAACTTTAGTCTGATTGTTTACTCAATCATAGTGTTAAGCGTGATGGCAGCTTTTCATGCCACCCTAACCCTGCCAGGCATTGCGGGTTTCCTTCTTTCTATTGGGATCGCGGTGGACGCTAATGTCATTATCTTTGAACGGTTGAAAGAAGAACTGCGGGCTGGTAAGACCCTGCGGGCTGGAATTGAATCCGGTTTTCAGCGGGCCTTTACCACAGTCTTTGACTCTAATGCCACTACTGTTTTGGCGGCTTCGGTGCTCTACTATTTGGGTACTGCCTCGATCAGAGGCTTTGCACTGACACTAATCATCGGTATTGTTTGCAGTATGTTTACAGCAATTACCCTGACTAGGTGGCTGTTAAAAGTATTAGCTGAAACGGGCGTAAAAAATCCCAAACTGTATGGGGCATAGGAGGAAACAAACCAATGAACATTATGGGTCTTAGAAAAATATGGTACACTATTTCCCTGGCCCTGATTATTCCGGGGATTATTGCAATGATATTTAATTACAAAGAATTTGGGGAACCACTGAAGCTAGGTATTGACTTCACCGGTGGTTCACTGCTTTCTTTACAATTTGAGAAGCAGCCTTCTCTTGAAGACATTCGCAAGGTAACTGATGAATTCAAGTTTGGTGGGGCTAGTATACAGGCTTCACCTGGAAACCAGGTGTTTGTGAGAGTGAGGGCCTTAGAAGAAAAAGAGCGGAATGACTTTCTAAAAGCTATTGGCAGCGAAGTAGGCAAATTTAAGCTCTTAGCTGAGGATAAGGTAGGCCCGTTGATCGGTAAGGAGCTTACTCGTAATGCCTTTTTCGCACTGGCGATTGCTTCGGTCATGATGATAATCTATATTACCTTTCGCTTTGAGCTTCGCTTTGGCATTGCAGCTGTGCTAGCTTTATTTCACGATGTCTTGTTTGTAGTTGGAGTGTTTGCGATTTTTCGCTTTGAGGTAGACAGCACCTTTGTGGCGGCGATCTTAACAATTATTGGTTACTCCATTAATGACACCATTGTTATTTTTGACCGCATCAGAGAAAACCTGGCTAAACCTCGCAAAGGTGAATCTGTGGAAGAATTAGTCAATAAGAGTATCCTGCAGACCATGACTCGTTCAATTAATACTGTCTTGACAGTTGTCTTCGTCTTGGTGGCCTTATTATTCTTAGGTGGAGAGACCCTGTACTACTTCGTGTTGGCGATGCTGATTGGTGTAATCAGTGGGGCTTATTCCTCGATTTGTAATGCTAGCCCACTCTGGGTGGACTTAAAACGTTTCTCGAACAAAAAAGTGGCCAGAGCAAGAGCATAATTAGGATTATCGTCGGGGGGTTAATAACAGCGTTTATGTAGGACAGCCTGTTCTTGCCCAAGACAGATAATTGTGATATAATTCCAATTGTAAATTTTATTAGTCAGGCAGTCGCGGCTGGTTAGTTGGCAGAGGCTGCTGGGCCAATATTGGCAACGGGAACCAACCCGTGGGACTCTTATGCATAGGAGCACCACGGGTTATCTTATGTAAATTTGTGCAGGACGTTTTGTGGTTAGGGGGGAAAGTATGCCAGATCATGTGGCACAACAAGTCAAGTATGATATAGCTCAAGTCAAATCTAATGCGGCTAGGTTATCCATCATTTCCAACAGTCTGCTAGTGGTGGGTAAACTGGGTGCGGGGATATTTATGGGTTCAGTCAGCGTAATTTCAGAGGCGGTTCATTCTGGTTTAGATCTGATTGCAGCTATCATTGCCTATATAGCAGTACGTAAAGCAAGTGTGCCTGCTGATGAGGACCACCCTTACGGTCATGGGAAAGTAGAGAATGTTTCTGGGACAATCGAAGCAATCCTGATTTTTGGGGCAGCTTTCTACATCATTTACGAAGCCATCCATAAATTAACGGTGGGTGGAGAAGTTGAATCTGTAGGTATTGGTGCGGTCATCATGGTCATCTCGGCTGTGGTCAACTGGTTTATTTCGCAGAACCTCTTTAAGGTGGCTGCTGAAACAGATTCAGTAGCCCTCGAGGCAGATGCTATGCATTTACGCACAGATGTCTATACCTCTGTAGGAGTTTTAGTAGGCTTGGGAGCAATCAAAATCACTGGTTTAAGTATCCTAGACCCCTTGGTCGCCATAGCGGTTGCGCTATTAATAATTAAAGCGGCTTGGGATTTAACTAAGGCTTCTTTTGTGCATATTATTGACTGCAGGCTGCCAATGGAAGAAGAAGCAGTGGTTATCAATATTCTGCAGCAGCACACCAGCAAGTTTGTGGAGTATCATAAACTCCGGAGTAGAAAGTCAGGAGCAGAAAGGTTTATTGACCTCCACTTAGTAGTTCCCCAAAACGCACCGGTGATGGAAGTCCACGCTTTATGTGACCATTTAGAGGAACGGATTGAAGAATCACTTCCCAGAACCCATGTCTTAATTCACATCGAACCCTGTGACCCCGAGCAACAGCAAGATTGCTGCGGGTGTGCTGATAACTGTCCGAAACAGCCCCAATGATGGCTACCAATAATAATAAATATCACAAGTGCTCCGTTTCGCCATTGCGAGAAGGGGCACTTTCTCCTATA
>CAZKEO010000311.1:0-3368 GCA_964551785.1 uncultured Eubacteriales bacterium
TTACGGGCAGTATCTGATTTTGAAGGTGAATTTCAGATGGCTGTCGCCAATAAAAAGTTGCAGCCTGAAGTAGAAACACTTTTCATGATGGCTAAAACCGAATATTCTTTCCTTAGCTCGAGTTTACTTAAAGAAATTGCGAAATATAATGGTTGTATAAAAGGGTTTGTACCTAATATTGTCGAAGTACAATTACAGGAAAAAATCAATAATAATAGTATAATCCAAGAATAAGCCTTGCTGTGCTGGATAGGGGGAACACGATGGAAGTATTAGATGTATTAAACGATTTAGAAGAATTGGTGGAGGAAAGTACCAAAATCCCCATGACTGGTAAAATTTTAGTGGATGCTGATGAGCTTTTGGATTATGTAGACCGCATTAGGGCTATCCTCCCTGATGAAATAAAACAGGCTAAATGGATTACTAGAGAACATCAACGCATTATTGCTGACGCTGAACAAGAAGCTAAACGACTAGTTGGACAGGCCCACGAAGAGACCAACAAACAGATTGAAGAGAGCATCATCGCCCAACAGGCTCAGAGCTATGGGGAGCAACTGGTGGTTAAAGCTCAAGCTGCCGCTGCCGAAGTTCGGGCAGGCGCTAACTCTTATGCTGATGAAGTCTTAGGGTCGTTAGAGGCCCAATTAGAAAAAGCAACTTTAGAACTACGCAGGGGTAGGGAAGAAGTAGCTAGAACAATTAACCAACAAAGTACCCCCAAATAGAGTTGGGTAAGAGTTTTAAAAATTAGATAAAGTAATGTTAAAGAGTGTGCGAGTATAGCATGCTCTTTTTTAGTTTGTTAAGAGATTTTTCACTTTGATTTATAACAGATAATCTTAACTCGGGCTAAACATAATAACAGCAGGATAAATAGTACGATAGCTAGCAAAACCAATAAGTCGTAAGCAAATAATTGGGTAAAAAATCCTAACTGCTGCCACCAGGTTAGCAAACTGGTTGTGTTGGGAGGAAGTGGACCGAAAGTAGGCAGGGAGTCCGGGGCCATTGTAGTTACCGGATTATAGAGTAGATAAGCATAACCCGCCGCTAACAACGCCTGACCTAAACGGCAGCAAAAAAAGAGCAGATACCTAAAACCTGTTCCACTTACAAGTCCGACTACTTGAGCGTGCACAGATATCCCACTCCAGGCGAGGAGAAAACTAGTAATCAAGATTTTTTCCTGGAGCGGTACAGCAGTTTCTGCTAACTGCTTGATGCCTAAGGTAATTTCGAAAAGACCTGTTGCCAAGGCAGGGGCAAGTTCGAGATTGAGTCCCAAACCTGTCAGGAGCAGAGCTAGGATCTGGGCTAACAACCCCAGTAAACCTAATTGGTTTAACACTTCAATGATAACTGAGAAAATTATGATAAAACCGCCAATCAGTAATAAGGTATTGATTGATTTGGTAATCGCGGCTGAGAAGCGTTGACCAACAGGCTGATAATTGTCCTGGTGGCTAACCATCAATTCTCGGAAGGCAGCTTGGAGGATCCGAAAAGGTGAACGTAAAGCTGTGTTTTGTTTAAAGCAATTTTGCTGGGAGGACTTGGAGAGCAGATGGCTGGAGAGACCCATTAAGAGACCAATAGTTAGGTTGGCAGCATAGTGGGCTATCGCAAGTAAGATCCCAAGCCGTGTATCATGATACATTCCAACGCCAACAACCGCTAACATAAATAAGGGACTGGCATTATTGGTAAAACTAATTAAGCGCTCACCCTCAGAACGGGTTACCAAGCGATCTTTATACAACTGGGTGGTAATGATGGAACCAATGGGGAAGCCCGAGGTGAAGCCTGTCGCCAAAACAAAGGAGGCAGCCCCGGGTTGATTAAATAGCGGCCGCATTACTGGTTCTAAGAGAACACCCATCAAACGCACAACACCAAAGCCAATCAGTAATTCTGTCCCAATAAAAAAGGGCAAGAGGGCAGGAAAGACAATTTCCCACCAAGTGATTAAGCCCCGCTTGGAAGCCAGATAAACGGCCTGGGGGTAGCTGACTAGACAAAGCACAAAAACTATCGCAAAGGCTGTCCAGATTAAGCCTGATGTTGCTTTAGGAAACTGTAACCTAGAGCGCAGGAAAGCCAGCACTGCATCGACCCCCGTTTCTTGGGCGAAAAAGACAGATTATCCCCCTAAGCATGTATATGTAATAAGCGTAAAAAAAAAACTATTGACAAAGAGATTCTGGAATAATAAAATAACCCTAACAAATAAAACCAACTAAACAAACTAAAATAGTTGGAAATGAACACGAAAATATTAGAGGAGGGAATAAACATGACAGAAAAGAACTATAGAATAGAAACTTTGGCATTACACGCAGGGCAGAAGCCAGATCCTACAACTAACTCGAGGGCAGTTCCTATTTACCAAACCAGTTCCTATGTTTTTAACGATACCGATCATGCTGCTAGGCTTTTTGGTTTACAGGAATTCGGGAATATTTACACTCGCTTAATGAACCCTACTACCGATGTTTTTGAACAACGGGTAGCAGCCTTAGAAGGTGGGGTGGGGGCTCTAGCAGTGGCCTCCGGTCAGTCAGCCATTACCTTAACCTTACTAACTCTAGCCCATGCTGGTGATGAAATAGTTTCAGCAGCTAGTCTGTATGGAGGTACATATAACCTCTTGCATTACACTTTACCAACCCTAGGCATTACTACTCATTTTGTTGACCCATCTGACCCTGAGAACTTTCGCAAAGCGATTACTCCCAAAACGAAGGTTATTTATGCAGAGACCGTTGGTAATCCCAAACTAGATACCTTGGATATCGAAGCTGTTGCCAAGATTGCCCATGAATTTGGGATTCCCTTAGTAATTGATAATACCTTGCCTTCACCTTACCTAGTTAATCCAATTGCCCACGGGGCTGACATCGTTGTCCATTCAGCCACCAAATTTATCGGTGGTCATGGTACAACAATCGGTGGTGTGATAGTTGATTCCGGTAAATTCAACTGGGGCAATGGCAAGTTCCCGCAACTCAGCGAGCCAGATCCAAGTTACCATGGTGTGAATTTTTGGGAGGTCTTAGGCCAATTAGCCTTTATTATTAAGGTAAGGGTTCAGTTACTGAGAGATGTCGGACCAGCCTTGAGCCCCTTTAACTCCTTCTTGCTCTTGCAGGGACTTGAGACATTACACCTACGGTTAGAGCGTCATAGTACTAACGCCTTGCGGGTAGCAGAGTACCTTTCCCAGCATCCTAAGGTTAGTTGGGTTAACTATCCTGGATTACCAGCTCACCCCTCCTATCAAGTTGCAAAAAAATATCATAAGCATGGTCTCTATGGAGGGATTCTTGGATTCGGCATTAAAGGTGGTACCAAAGAGGGTAAAA
>CAZKEO010000312.1:0-3364 GCA_964551785.1 uncultured Eubacteriales bacterium
CTGCCCGTTTTGCCCATTCAATCACGTCGATCCCAGTGGGTGTCCGACCTCCGTGAATGTAAACTTCCCATTCCCCGGGCACCCCCTTGGAACGGGCATCAATTGCTACCACGATACATTGGCTCCCAAATTTCTCCGCACCCTGAGAAATCAATTGCGGGTTTTGGATAGCCGCTGTGTTGAGTGAAACCTTATCTGCACCTGCCCGAAGCATTTGCCGAATGTCGTCCACCGAGCGGATCCCCCCCCCCACGGTAAAAGGGATAAAGACCTCCTCGGCCGTACGCCTGACCACATCAATCATCGTGGCTCTCCCATCAGAAGAAGCAGTAATGTCCAGAAAAACTAGTTCATCTGCACCTGCTTGATCATAGATAGCAGCCAATTCCACAGGATCTCCGGCATCTCGTAAATCAACAAAATTAGTCCCTTTGACAACCCTGCCGTTAGTAACATCCAGACAAGGAATAATCCGCTTAGCCAGCATCCTAATCGCTCCTTAAATCCTTATTACTGCCTGGCAGTAGCTAATACATCACTTAAACAGACAGCCCCAGTATAGAGGGCTTTCCCAACAATTATTTCGTCAACACCCAGGTCCTCAATGGCCTTCAGGGCAATAATGTCTTCCAAACAAGAGATTCCACCGGAAGCTACGATAGACATATTACTACTCTGAGCTAATTCTTTAATACCTTCCACATTGGGGCCACGTAGAGTTCCATCCCGGCGAATATCGGTAAACACAATCCGCTTAACCCCGATTTGTTCCATTTCCCGCGCCAGTTCCAGCGTAGTCTTTTCAACTGTGGCTTCCCAGCCTTCAATTGCCACTAAACCGTCTTTAGCATCTATACCCACTACGATTCTATCCCCATATTTGGTACAAGCCTCAGCTACTAGTTCAGGTTTGTTGATGGCTACAGTCCCTAGGACTACCCGCTGAACACCCATCTCTAAGAGTTGCTCTATGGTCTCCATGGTCCGAATGCCACCACCAAGCTGAACAGGGATAGTTACTGTATTAATAATCTCTTTTATAATCTCCTGGTTATGGGGATGTCCTGCAAAGGCTCCATCCAAATCAACCAGATGTAACATTTCTGCTCCTTTTTCTTGCCACGATTGCGCTACTGCAACCGGATTATCGGAGAAAATGGTCTCATTCTCAATCTTACCCTCCACTAGACGGACGCATTTGCCTGCCCGTAAATCAATGGCCGGAAGGATTCGCATTTCCAATCATCTCCCCAAAGTTTTTTAATATTTGTAAACCAAGTGTACTACTTTTCTCTGGATGAAACTGAATCCCAACAATATTATTTTTGGTCACAATCGACGGGAATTTGATTCCGTATTCAGTCCAAGTAGTAACTAACTCTTTTTCGGTAGGGTCAACATAATAGGAATGGACAAAATAATAAGCCGAACCCGGTTCTACTCCTTTAATGATAGGTGTCGGACTTGCAATCTCCAACTGGTTCCAGCCCATGTGGGGAACCTTTAAACCTGGAGGTAACCGTCTGACTTTACCCTTCATTAAGGCTAGGCCAGGGATAGGCTCACCCTCTTCACTTGCTTCAAACAGAAGTTGCATCCCAAGACAAATTCCCAAAAAAGGCTTTCCCGAGAGGGCTACTTCCTTAACTACCTCGATCAGACCTCGCTCTGCCAAGCTTTTCATCGCATCTGTAAATGCGCCAACTCCGGGCAGGACAACCCCGCTTGCCTGTCTAATAGCTTCAGGATCTTGGACTATTTTCGCTTCCTGACCCACTTTTTCCAAGCCTTTTTGCACACTGCGCAGGTTACCTACACCATAGTCGATTATTGCAATCATTAATAAGCCTCCTTGGGATTCTTCAGCAGCCTGATTTCACCCTGAACAAACTTTTTAGAGCACACCCTTGGTAGACAAGACACCTTGAATACCTGGGTTAACAGTTACTGCTTCCTGCAAAGCTCGGCCTAATGCCTTAAAAATAGCTTCGATGATGTGGTGAGAATTCTTGCCAGCTAGCATCCTAACATGCAGAGTCAGCCCGGCGTTAAAGGCCACGGCCCGCAGAAATTCTTCTACTAGCTCAGTATCGAAATCGCCCACCTTACTTGCCGGTAACTCGACCTCATATGCTAAGTAGGATCGACCACTAAAGTCCAGGGAAACCATTACTAACGCTTCATCCATCGGGACAAAAGCTGTTCCATAACGCACAATCCCTTTTTTATCTCCTACTGCCTTGAGTAAAGCCTGTCCCAGACAAATACCGATATCTTCGACGATATGGTGAAAATCCACTTCAACATCACCGGTGGCTTTTAAGTCCAGACACATCGAACCATGCTTGCTAAACAAGGTCAACATATGGTCTAAAAAACCAACTCCGCCATTAATCTTGCCTTCTCCTGATGCCAAACTGAGGTTCAATTCAATATCAGTCTCCCCAGTTTTACGACAAACTTTGCCGCTTCTTACAACCATGCTCAGTCACCAACCAATCTCTAAAACTCTGACATGACCCCTAACCCCTACCTCGACCTGCTAAACGTACTAATACCTGTGAGTTTTGGCCTACTAGCCAGTAGCTAACGCCTGAGAGCTTCTCACCCTGAAGCTCCACTTCGAACTTCCACCCTAGAACTTCGAATCCTCACTTACCTTACATTTCCATTATCTTTCTAAGTTTCGCTAATAGCTCTGAATTTTCCTCTTTTGTGCCCACACTTATTCTCAGGCAATTCTCCAAGCCACAACCTTTCCCTAGATAGCGAACCAACACTCCCTGCTTAATTAATTGTTGGTGAACTAGCTCTGCCGATTTTTCCAGCCGAATCAAAAAATAATTGGCTTCTGACGGATAGACCAGCACCCCCGGGATAGCTTCCAAGCCAGCTTGCAGCACTTGCTTCTGCTGGAGAATGTTCCCTAATTGTTCCTGAAATATTCCCCGTTGCTCTAAGACCTTTCGCGCTGCCAGCTGGGAAAAAGAGTTGAGATTATACACCAGCTTTACCTTTAGTAGTTCGGCAATTAGTTCATCACCAGCTAGCAGGTAACCCACTCGCAGGCCAGCTAAGCCAAAGGCTTTCGAAAAGGTGCGTAAGATTATTAAATTGGGTAACTCTTGCAGTAAATGAGCTGAGTTTTTGCCTGCAAATTCAGCATAGGCTTCATCGAGAATCACTACCGACTGGGTGGCTGCCCGGCAGATTTCCCTGACCTCAGCATCAGAAACACAGTTTCCAGTGGGGTTGTTGGGTGAACATAAAAAGAGCACTCTGGAACCTGGTTTTGCCAATTCGGCTTGGAGCAGACCCATATCCAAACTGTAATCCTTTTGGAGTGGAATTTCTATTGGTTCTG
>CAZKEO010000313.1:0-3341 GCA_964551785.1 uncultured Eubacteriales bacterium
AGTAACTGTGATTTGATCACAAAATCCAGCCCCAGCCTCATCAATCGCATTGTCGATAATTTCATAGGCAAGGTGGTGAAGACCTCTACTTCCGGTTGAACCAATATACATGCCAGGACGTTTGCGGACAGCTTCCAACCCCTCAAGCACCTGGATAGATTCTGCGTTATATTGTGTAGCTGACAAAAACAGTTCGCCCCCTTATCCAATTCGTCTTTTGATAATTATAAGTCAACAAGTACATTATCACTTGCTTATCCCTTTTGTCTAGAGAGCGCGCTAAATAATATATTAAAGAGGACGCTCTGAACGCCCTCTTTGTAGACAATTTCATGGATTATTTAATAATCAAAACTGGGCATTTTGCCTTGCTTAAGACTCGCAGGCTAACACTTCCTAGCAAAGATCCGGCTATTGCTCCGTAGCCACGGCTTCCCATAACGACTAGATCAATTTGACTGCTCTCAATCTCCTCTAGAATAATTATCCCCGGATGCCCTGGTCGATGTTTCTTCTCAATGGGTACATTTCCAGTATCAACCCCGGTCAGAGCTGTTGTCAAAGCTTCTCTGACGTAAATACTAAGTTCTTCTTGGGGTACAGAAATCCCACCAGAAAGGGTATATCCAAGTGCCTCAGGTGTATAAACCACATGCAAGAGGACGATTGTAGAGCTAAACTCCTTCGCCAATTCCAAGGCCACCATCAGAGCACGTTGTGCTGATTCAGAAGCATCGGTTGGAACCAAAATATTCTTAAACATTAGTCTACCCCCCCAATCAATTTGAAGTTATCTACTTATATCCATTTATCTCCATTATTCACCTTAATCAGGTTAATAAAAGTTTGTTTTTTAATACCAATACCTTGGGTAGTGTTTATTGGGGGACAGATTATTGACCAAAAGTCCAATGATGACTAAAATAACCGCCCCAGCCAAAATCGGGCTAAAAATATAGCTAAAATGGACTTGACTCATGACAGCAAATAGTGCAGTTGCTCCTCCTGGTGGATGTGTCGTCTTTGTAAGCAGCATAATCAGCAGAGCCAGAGCTGTCCCCACAGCAGGAGACCACCAAGTTAAACCAAACAGCATTACCGTAACGACACCGGCCATCGCCGAAAGAGTATGGCCTAAAATTATATTCCGGGGTTGGGCCATTGGTGCATCAGGAACTCCGAAAACCAGCACCGCTGAGGCACCAAATGATGCCACGACTGACAGGTCAAACTTGTGCGATAAGATAACAATTGCGGTTATCCCTAAAAACGTGCCTAGCAGGGAAAGAATTATGTCTAAAGGGACTGGTGCCACCAGGGGAGTAGTCCTTTTGTAGGCTTTCATTTTGGAGATATACCTAATCAGGAAAGCAGGTTCTGACTGGACTAATGTATCCGTTTTTTTGACTACCACTATCTTCCCTCACTCCCAACTCAATTACTTGATTATAACCCTATTTTGGCTGGGAAGCTGTGAACGGTGTCACACTTTTTATCCCCGATCTTCCATTTCAAGTTTCAGCTTCCAGTTATGGGTTTATTGTCATCTATTCAAAAAGGAAACAACCATAGATAATAAAGTAGAGCGCAAATAAACCTTAGGAGGTCGGCTTAAACCTTACAAAGCCCATCCCAGGTGCTTTTGACTAACCTTTCCTAAAAGTTGGTATTCTATAGTAATAAAGTTACCATTTCAATTAACGAGGTGTTGCTTGTGGAAGTCTACGGTCTAAATAATATTTTGGCAGTCATCACCGGAATATCTATAGTTACGGCCTGTTGCCTGATCTCTTACCTCTTTCAAAAAAAGCTATTTTATAAATACCGTGATAAGGTTAGGAATGAAATGGACAAAACACGCTCTGAACCTCCAGTAATACCCAACAAAAAAGCATGACAACCCATTCCCATAGCAATCTTTCACTCGAACCATTAACTTCGAATATCGAACCCCGCCTAAACTGTTCCCCTCTTGCCCAAAATCAACGCCGCCGCAAATAGGAGGAGTTCAAGGCCAGTCTCCACGAAAACCGCCACTATAGGGAAAGTATAGTGATAGAAGTTTGTATGTTGGAGGTTACTTGGGAAGGAGACTATGCTAAGTACTAAAGCGATTAAGGCCCCTGGATAAATCAGCGGCTGGTAGGTCTTCAGTCCAACTACTTGAGCGAGCCCCTGTCCAAATGCCCAAAGCAGGCTAGATGAGGCCACGATTGCCGAACCGACGAGGATCAGTAGCCAGATCATCTCTACTCTTTCAAAGTAATTACTGAAATTGATCATCTCGGCGAGCTGGAGCGCGGGTGAGCTCATGTATTGCGCATCCTTGATCCCGAAGATGCCCACTGATAAAGCAGTAACCAAACCTACCATCAACGCCCCCATACTGACAGCGCTAAACTTGGCCAGAAAGCCGTTTTCTGGTCGGTTGCAAAGCGGGATATACATAGCCATTATAATGCAAACACCGAAACTGGTAAGCATTAAGGGCGTGCCAGTCAGGAAAGGCATTACTCCTTCATCAAACTGAGGTTTCAGCCTGGCGATGTGAAAAGAGGGTATAACTAGGAAGCAAAGGGTGAGAAGACTGAGAAAAAACAGAGGCCCTAAGATTTCAGTCATTCTAGCAATTACTTCAATCCCTTTACGTCCTATGAGAGCGCTGACTAGGTAACTAGATACCAAGATAACATCGAAGGGAGTTCGTGGCAGAAAGACGGTGTTAACTAACTGGCTTAAGCCACGCAACGTTAAGGTGTACACCAGTAAGAAGAACAATGGAAATAGAATTCCGACCATCCTGCCCAGATATTTCCCCAGAATGGTGATGCTGTATTGCACGAAATTTTCTCCAGGAAAGCGGATGCCCATATAGGCGTAGACTAGGGCCAGCATGACATCGAGAAACCAAGCGCTGAGAACGGATAGCCAAGCATCCCTCCCTGCCTGCATTATCAGTATACCCGGGATCTGCGTAACCGCAAAGACAGTTATAATGATAAACAACAGCCAGACGAACTGTTTAGTGTTGATAATTCCTTTTTCCGGCATCCAATCACCTTTCTTACATTCACTTGAAAATAGCTTTACCTACTGGTTCGAGCAGTCGTTCCAAGAGCACTAGCGGGGATGGCAAACCAAGGTAGTAGCCTACTGACAGTAGGAAAGCCATGCCGAGGAGCGTGCTCATAACAGCCAGCTCTTTCCACTGACCTTGTTTTCCGAGAGGTATCCCTTCCGCCAAACCAATGGCCAGGGCCGTAAACAGAATCAGAACGGTCATTCGTTCACTCCTCCGACTCACTCTGCAGCGTGGGATTGCCTATCATACCAGTACTCAA
>CAZKEO010000314.1:0-3339 GCA_964551785.1 uncultured Eubacteriales bacterium
CCTCTAGAATTTTGCCATTATGGACTACGACCGTGGGTTCCCCCTCCAACAACTTGCGGGCTGGCCTACTTATGAAAGAAGCATAGCCCATTAAGTAGGTAAGTGCTACCCATAAAATCAGTCCAAAGACATCAGGCATAAACTTGACCTCAGTATCAATGGCAACAGTTCCTGCCATACTTCCGATGGTAATCCCAGTGATATATTCATAAAAGGTTAACTGCCCTATTTGCTCTTTGTTTAAGATTCTTGTTAGGATTAGTACTATTAAAAAAGCTCCTGTTGTTCGCCCTAGTACCTCCAAAGTTTCTGTCACTAGCTTTCCCCCTATTCAGAACACTGGTTTATTCAGTAGACAATGTGAATATTACTGCTCTAGTTTGTCCTAAAAGTTAGAGTTTATTTATTTCAGCGCAGGAAAAGCACACCTTACATTGAATAATGTAGTGATATTTCCTCACAAGCTAAAACCTACAAAAAGGACCAACCCATACAGGCTATTCCTGTTGGGTTGGTCTAATAATTTTCTTGCTAACAAATATCATGATACAATATAAAAAATATGCACGAAATCGTTAGGAGGTAATCCCTTGCACGAAGTAGTGCTTGCCAAAAATCTAGTCAAACAATATGCTGACTTTACCGCAGTAAATAAAATCAACTTCGCTGTCCAACCTGGGGAGTGTTTTGGTTTCCTAGGCCCTAATGGAGCAGGTAAAAGTACTACAGTCAGAATGATTTACTGCTTTTCTCCAATCACCTCAGGTCAACTACTAGTCTTAGGACAGGATGTACAGCACTCTATCAGAGCAATTAAAGCCCGCCTAGGAGTAGTTGCCCAAGAAGATAATCTCGACCCAGACCTGACAGTCCGCCAAAATCTACTGGTCTTCGCCAGCTACTTTAAAATCCCTAAAGCGGAAGTTGCCATACGGAGTGACGAACTACTAGCATTTTTTGATTTAACCCATAAAGCAAACACCCAGGTAGAGGAGCTATCCGGTGGCATGAAGCGCCGGCTCGCTATTGCCAGGGCCCTAATTAATCGGCCGGAGCTCTTAATCTTAGACGAACCCACCACTGGACTCGACCCCCAAGCCAGACACCTGGTTTGGCAAAAATTAAGAAGCCTTAAAAACCAGGGGGTCACCCTACTCCTAACAACTCATTATATGGATGAGGCCACTCAGCTTTGTGACCGCCTCGTGATTATGAACCAGGGCAATATTCTGGAGGAAGGCCAACCAAAAGAGCTTATTGCCAGACATATTGGTAAAGAAGTACTGCAATTAACCTTAGAAGTTGAGCAGTTAAACTGCGTTAGGGAACTTCTGCTGAAAGCAACCTCAGATTGGCCTATAAACGGCCAGCTGGTGGTAGGAGAAGCCCTCTTTTTATTCACCAATCAAGGTGAAACCCTTGCTCAACTGTTGCGGACACAACTGCAATCCCAGGGTCTAGCTCCTATCCCGTTGGCGTTACGCCCGGCAACTTTAGAGGATGTCTTTTTAAAACTTACCGGAAGGGGGTTAGACTTTGATGAGCAAAACTCCGACAACTACTAACCTATACTCTTCATATTTTCGTCTACCCGACTTATCCCCCTTATTATTTAGGGTGTTTTTACGGAACTTTGCAGTTTTTTTGAAAACCTGGAAGGCTAATATTATGTTTAACTTCATTGAACCCCTACTTTATTTGTCTGCCATGGGTTATGGACTGGGAACTTATGTCGATAATATCAACGGTTTGCCTTACTTAAATTATCTCGCTCCTGGCTTAATTGCCTCCTCCTCGATGTTCGCAACTGCTTATGAATGTACTTATGGTAGTTTTATCCGGATGGATTTCCAGAGAACCTATCATGCCATTATTACCACCCCGGTCAGCGTGGATGATGTCGTAGCTGGAGACTTGCTCTATGGTGCTTTTAAAGGCATGCTGTATGGTACTGTTATCCTACTGGTTATTTTCCTATTGGGGCTCGTAACGTCTGCTTGGGCTTTACTAATCCCGGTGGTCTTGTTTTTCTCCGGCCTGTTATTTGCCATCCTCTCTTTGACATGGACCAGTGTGGCTCCCAACTTTGACTTTTTTAACTACTTCTTTACCTTAATCATTACCCCTATGTTTTTATTTTCCGGGGTGTTTTTTCCCTTAACCAATGTTCCCCAGTGGGCTCATATCGTGGCCATGATTACCCCACTCTATCACATGGTAGAAATCTGCCGGGGACTGGTACTGGGTCAGGTTTCGCTAGATTTATGGGGTCATTTTGCCTGGATTGTCATCCTGGACCTCGCTTTGCTAAACCTGCCCATACTTAAGGTGAGGCAACGCTTATTAGGCTAGGTAAGCTATATGCGTAAAACTTCATGCACCAAAACAACAGACCACGGAGTGTATCCGGGGTCTGTCTCATCATATCCCGATATCCATTAAGTTGTGTTGCCATAACCGTTTGGCATTGCCGATGTAAATCTGAGTACCGATTAGTAGGATAATATCTACCTCTTGCTTATTCTTTAGGAATTCTAGAGCGTCTTCCAGAGTCTCTTCTTCATGAGCACTACCCGGCAAATAGCTGTTGGCAATCTCGAGAGCATCCTGTGGGAAAAGCTTGTGGGAATAATCAGGCTTGGTGATGATGATATATTCCGAAAAGCTGGAGACTACTCGAATTACCCCAGCATAATCTTTGTCAGCCGGTACACCGACTACCGATATTACCCTTTTGTTGCCAAGTGTGGCGATGACCTCTTGGATGTAAGTAGCGGATTCAGCGTTAATTGCTCCATCTACTATCACAGTGGGGTTTAAGGAGATAATCTCACAGCGGCCAGGCCAAGTTAAGTTGGCGAAACAGTTCCGTAAAGCCTCTGCTGGCAGGGGCTTGTTTAGGATCTTTTCACAGACACTCACTGCTGTAGCCGCATTATCAGCCTGAAAAGTTCCCAACAGAGGAAGGGACAAGTTTTGATAACTACCGTATATCGACATTAGCTTAAAATGCAGACCTTGTTCATTCATGGTAACCTGCTCAGCCTGATAAGCTTTGCCATAATAGAAGGTTTCCGCATCCTGCTTGCTTAAGAGGTGGTGGAGAAGTTCCTGAACCTTTGCTTTTTGCTTACTGACAAAGGCATATTGGGTATTAGCTTTAATAATGCCTGCCTTATGGACAGCAACCTCCTGGGCTGTTGTCCCTAACAAGGGCACATGCTCTTCCATAATCGGGGTGAGCACTGCCCAAGGATTGTCCAGCACATTGACATCATCATAGGTGCCACCTCTACCGCATTCAATCACATTAAAAGCTGTTTTCTCCCGTGCGAAATA
>CAZKEO010000315.1:0-3339 GCA_964551785.1 uncultured Eubacteriales bacterium
ACCAGATTCATGCTTGTGTATTTAGTGGCAAACGCTATGATGTAGGGGATAAATTGGGCTATATCCAAGCTACAGTTGAACTAAGTTTAGCGCGACCAGACCTCCGCGAACAAGTAGAGGTTTACCTCCAGAAGCTAGTCGCAGAACGACTGCAAGTGGCAGCGACAACAGCTGAAAAAATCTAGGAAGGTACATACGGGGTGGACAATGATTAACTATTTAGAGCGAGCACTGGAAAATCTAGAAGAGGCCCTAGATAGTTTAGAGGAACAAACTGAACTACTAGATGGTTTGAAAAATGAAGGTGTCAACCCAACCGAGCTTGAGGAACTAGAGGCTGTGGTCAAGGAGAAAACTATGGCGATTAGGTACCTATTAAAGAAGTGTAACTCCATCATGGAGGGGAATTTCGAAGTTGTGGATTTACTAAAACAGTAGACTAAAGGCAACCCCAAAGTCAGGAGTCCGTAAGGGCTACCTGATTTTGTTTACACTATTTTGAATCTAACAAATTGTTATATATATCACAAGCGTGGAAGGAAATGTGAAATTTGTGTCGAAAATACATAAAAAACCAATAAAAAACAAAATTAAAATAGGAAGAAGGCGCATAACGGCTTTAATAAAATGAGCTCCGAGCAATAGCTAGCAATGATGTCAGCAAACTGCCAGAAGATTGCCAGAACCTGGTCAAGTTCAAGTATATATCCAAAAGACATTAAATGTCTCGAGGTTAAGATACTTGTCCCACTAAGAGTGTTGGTAGCTAAGTAGGCGCTGATGTGAAATTGCGCATAACAGCATTGTAAGTATTGCAGGTAATTTAATAGGTAACGGCCGTCTGGATACAACAAGCCAGAGGTTTAACCAGCATTTGTAGTACTAGGCTTTGATATAAGCATAGGTACTGCGGAGTGCTGGTTTTTGTCATTCTAAGGAATTAAATTGGGGGGCGAAGAATTATGAAAATGAAGGTAGGAACAAAAATTTTAGCTGGGTACATAGTAGTGCTACTACTCTTAGGTGTGGTTACCTATTTGGGAGTTGGTGGCTTGGGTAAGCAACAGGAGGACTATGGTAAGGTGGTCAATATAAACTTACCTACCAAGTGTGTAGTCTGGCAAATGCAATCTAAAGAAGTAGAGTTAAGGGGAACAGTGCGGGCCTTTATGCTGTATAAGGATGAAAAATGGGAAACTAGTTTTGAAAAAGTAGACGAGGATTTTCGAAAAGAGGTGCAGGAGTTACGTGGACTAGTCCAGACCGATGCCTCCAAAGAGTATGTGAACAAACTAGAAACCGCCCACGATGGTTATGTGCAAGAAGCCAAGAAGATTATAACTGCTGTGAAGGCTAATAACCAAGCAGACGTACAAAAATATTCCGCCAGTGCCCTGGAATATGCAGCTAAATATGATAAAGATGCAGGGGAGTTTATTGCTTTTGTGGACAAGGTTGTCGGGGAATGGGTAGCAACTGCTGAAACAAATGCCCAAAGCACTAAACAAACAGCCATGGTTGCTTCGATCATAGCGATAGTTTTAGGGATAGCAATAGGGGTATTTTTAGCAAAAAAAATCTCGACACCGATTGTAGCGTTAACTGAGGTGGCGCAGGTAATTGCCAAGGGAGATCTAACTAGTCAGATTCCGAAGGTTACTTCTGGAGATGAATTAGAAGACCTGGCAGGTGCGTTTAACACAATGACCGCTAATTTAAGGAATTTAATTGGTGGGATTTCAGCCTCAGCTCAAAATGTGGCCGCTACGAGTGAAGAACTTTCGAGTAATGCCGAAGAAGTTTCTAGTGCTACTCAACAGGTAGCTAAAGCTGTCGATGGCTTGGCCAAAAGCGGTACCGAACAGACCAAGAATGTCAATGAGTCTGCAGTCTTGGTTAATGAGTTAATTTTGGCAATTGGCCAGATTGCTAGTGGGGCTAATGAACAAGCTCATAACATGTCCCAGGGAGCCCGGATGATGGATGAAATGTCGAAGGGGATTGAGGAAGTAGCCAGCAGTTCTCAGAAGGTAGCAGAAGCTACTAGACAGACAGCAGAAGCAGCCGGCAAAGGCGGAGATGCTGTAGAGAAAACTATTGCAGGGATGGACCGCATTCGGAGTACTGTGTTTGATAGTGCGGCTAAGATTAAAGAGCTAGGCATAAGTTCTGAACAAATTGGCGAAATCGTGCAGGTAATTGATGATATCGCCGAACAAACTAATTTATTAGCCTTAAATGCCGCGATTGAAGCAGCTCGTGCTGGCGAACATGGTAAGGGATTTGCCGTGGTAGCTGATGAAGTACGAAAATTGGCCGAACGTTCTGGGGGCTCTACGAAAGAAATTGCTAAACTGGTACAAACCATTCAAAAAGGCACCAGTGAAGCTGTCCAGTCGATGGAAGTAGGCATTAAAGAGGTTGAAGTGGGAACAGGTTTAGCCGATAATGCCGGAGTGGCTTTGAGGGATATTCTTAAAATGGTGGCAGAAGCTAATGAACAGGTCCAGAGTATTAGCGCCGCAGCAGAGCAATTATCGGCTAGTAGTGTGGAAGTAGTGAAGGTAGTAAATAACATGGCTGCTATTACTGAGGAAAATACCGCTGCAACTGAAGAAATGGCAGCAGGTAGTAACCAGGTTAATCTTTCTATTAATAATATTGCATCCTTGTCTCAGGATAGTGCCGCAACCACTGAGGAGGTCTCGGCCTCAACCGAGGAAGTCAATGCCTCGGCAGAAGAAATCGCTGCTGCTGCGCAATCCTTATCGAAAATGGCTGTGTCCCTTCAGGATATGGTGGCTACCTTTAGAGTTTAGTTAGGGTATAGGGTAGTATGAAGTTGGTCAAAATAAACCCAAATCATGGTAGGGGGTGATTTGGGTGAGTATCAAGTGTATGGTAGAAGAATGTGCCTATAATAAGCATCAACTTTGTCAAGCAAAGAATATTCAGGTCATGTCCTCAGGTGACTTGCACGTCAGGGAGCCAGAAGGTACCTGTTGTCTAACCTTTAAGTCGCTTAAATAGAGCAGGTGATTAAGTCGTGACTTCACTCCGGTCGGGAGTGGGTCACGACTTTTGGTCGTGGATAACCAAATCCTGCTCTGGGTCAACTCCGGGTGGCGTGGTTACCTTCCAGGCACTAGTACTCCACTTCCTACCAAATCATCTGCTCGTTCCTGCTCTGGCCAAACTCTCATACCGCATTCCCTGTGGTACAGTGGCCTCCGCTACGGAAACCTCACAGTGATTATGGTATGGAAGTTCCGTAAAGTGCCTTGCGCGAAATAGGCGTGAGCCGCCACGCTCCGAAGAGCAGGTAGACACTCACGCCCT
>CAZKEO010000316.1:0-3337 GCA_964551785.1 uncultured Eubacteriales bacterium
ACCTTTGACGATGGTTACCAAAGTAATTACGAATTGGCTTACCCCATACTCAAAAGTCTCAACCTTAAGGCTGCGATTAACATTGTGGTAGGCTCTACCCCAGGCGAAATAGGCAGTATTTCCGAAGTATTGCCACTCTTAAACTTAAAACATCTGACTTGGGAAGAAATGCAGGAAATGATTTTAAGTGGCTTGATTGAAATTCAATCCCATACTTATGACAGTCATAAATATCTTTATAATCAAAACGGGAAAATGCGTCCAGCCTTAACAACCATGCAGTACTTTCGAGCCCAAGAGCGACCAGAAGAATATGAACAGTACACCCAAAGAGTTTATCAAGACTTGACTAAGGCCAAAGCAACTATTGAGCAGAGATTAGGTACAAAAGTCACAACCTTAGCCTATCCTTATGGCTCCTATAATAACATCACCGAGAAAATAGCTAAAGAAGCAGGGTATTTAATGACCTTAACAAGTCGTCCTGGCGTGGTTCAAGCTACTGATCTCCCTTATTTGCTAAAGCGCATTAATATTGGAGCAGCTGATAGCCTACCAGATTTCCAGGCAAAACTGCTAGGCATTAGATAGCTAAACTGCTAGGTATTAGATAGCCGTGTAGCAATAAAATAGATACGCGTAAAACTAAATAGAGGACAAAACATGTGTATAAAAAATCAAAGTGGTTGGAACCTGTTACCCAACCACTTTTTGCTGTTTGAAGTACCGAGCGTCCTGCAAATATTTAACATTTTGTTCGCTTGCAAACATATGTTTCTTAAGCTAAAATTGGAATATAATACCAAGCAAGGAGGTGAACCTGAACTCTTGTAAGAAAGGTGGGATCTATGTTACAGTAAGTAGACAACAAGGTTGCAGCACTTTCGACCCTGGTTTGTGAAGGAGGTAGTATGCAAGTGACAGATAGAGAATTGCTAGAATTAATACTTAAAAAAGTAACTAACCTAGAAGACCGAATGACAAGTCTAGAGAATCGAGTGACCGGCCTCGAAAATCGGATGACCGGTGTTGAGCATGAAATGGTTGGCATCAGAGGCACCTTAGATGAGCATACTCAACTGCTGAAAGCCCTTGAAAGCAGAACTGATATTATGTCTGTCAACATTGTCAAAACCCAGGAAGATCTAGCCTACTTAACTGGCAAAGTTGAAGGCATTATCACAGAAGTAAAAACCATCAAGGAATATGCGGATTTTCATACTTTCAAGATTGGATTACTGGAACGAGAGCTCTTCCATCTTAAGAACGCTGGATAGGAAGAAGCTGGATTCCTAGGCGGTTTATTGAAGCTGTCTAAACAATGCAGAGGTCTGTAACCTGTTCCGGTTTAGGAGCATCTCACGAAATAAATTAGAACGTCTTAGTGAAGCTAGACAATAGAATCGCTCCGCCACTAAAGAAGACTTGGCTTATGCCAGCAGGCAGAAGCCTTAGTCGCACTTATGCTGACCAGTGCACGGATGGTGAGCGCCTCTGAGGTGGCACGATGCCACGTCTCAGAGGTTGAGCGATTTCTATTAGTCTAGCAAACTTAGACGTTCTTTTAATTTGCGTGTAATGCTCCGGACCGGCAACAGGTAGCCGACCGGACAAGCCATGCTTAAACCAAGACCCCAAATTAAACCAAGATTATCCAACTTCATCGAGCTTTTGTTTAGGTTCCAGCCAAGGGAAGGTCCCCACCATACCCAACAGGAACCAGAAATAGGTGTTAATCATCGGCACTTCAAAGACATTTTCTACCGCATTATGCAGGAGGAGACCAAGCAAACCAGCCATGATTCCAGCTCCTAGATTGCGTAAGAAGGGGTCTTTCGCCCGTCGATAAGCATTGGTCCCAAAGCGCATGCAATTCAGGAATAACCAGAGCATTGCAGCCAAGCCTAACGCGCCCATTTCCGCTAGCGTTTTTAAATAATAATTATCGACATAAAAAGCTCCGGGAAGTTTATTATTAGTAGCCACTGCCCCACCATAACGTCCCAGGCCGAGACCGAGGATAGGTGACTTCTTGACAGCTGTCACCGCTTTACCCCAACGAACCAAGCGGCCACCTTTTTGACTGCTCTTAACGTATTCCGGACTGAGCATATAGGACATCCGTTTAGCGACTGAAGGAACAGCAACTGGGGCCAGAATCGCCCCAATTAAAATCAAAATTAAGATTTTACGATTATGAACAATTCCATAATAGAGCATCGCGCCAATTAATGCTAACCAAGCTCCGCGGGAATAGGTGAACAGCAGACAAAGGCCCATTAGGCCTAACAGGCCGGTAAAAACAAACCGCTTCCACCACGCCCTGACCGCAAAAACGAGGCTTAAAGTAATCGGTATGGCCAACACCAACAGACTGCCCAAAATATTGGGGCTGCCAATGATGGAGAAGACCCGGGTTTTGATGCCTGATTCAGCTTGATCAACCCACTGAGGGGGAATGGGTACCCCGATAATATATTGATAAATACCATACAAAGCAATTAGAGTTACTATAAAGACGAAGCCAATTGTTAAAAAACGGACCTGATTGCCAGTTTTAATCAGATTAACAGCTACAAAAAACCACATGATGTACTCTACAACAGCACGCAGCCCTTCAATGGCAATGCGGATATCAAGCGATCTCATTAAAAGCAAGAAAACGCTGATTACTAAAAAACTAATGACATACCAGTCCAAAGAGGTATATTGATACTGTGCTCGCAGGTTCCACGCCATTGTCAGCACCCAAGTACCCACAATCATAATAAAAGCCAGTTCATCCCAGGGTCCAGTCAACACCCCAACCTTGCGCAGGACTGCATCAACCAAAGCATAAGCCACAATTAGCCATAAACTGCGCTGAGGTTGGAGTAGAAAGAGTCCATAAACAGCAGCAGCCACAGCTAGGACAGCAAGCAATTTTCCAGCCGGAAAAGCTAAACCAACACCTAACAAGCCACCAACTAACAGTCGTAGAAGCTCCACTCTGCGAGTGCTGTGGGCAGGATTAATTATAGAGGCAGTATTAAAATTATCAGTCATGCTATCACCAACCTTGTAAAGTATGTGTAAAGTCGCTGCGGGTAGTGTTGTTAGCTCTGAGTCGCGCCGGGTTCGGGTGTTACCCTCTGGGCACTGTACTACGCTTCCGGTGACGTCAGCTCTCGGAGCGGGAGCGACATAGAGATGCGGGATGCCCTTGGGTACCAATCAACACCTTGGTCCCTGTTGCGGCCAAACTTCTTATCCTGACTATGGTCTGGCACTTGGTATTAATCAACTCCTAGCGGAGCCAAGTATAAGTGCAGCTAAGGCTTCTACCATCGTACAGAGT
>CAZKEO010000317.1:0-3335 GCA_964551785.1 uncultured Eubacteriales bacterium
AGCCCGTCATTTGTAATTTTACTATTGTTCTTAATATTTAAATATTCTAAATTTCGACAAGCCAGCAGTCTTGCATTACTGCTGATCATGCAAACTAGCTTCGGATAGCTACCTGTTCTTGAATAACCAGATAAATCAGGGGCGCTGAACAATAAATCATCATGGTAGCAGCTGCCACAATTCCGGAGTCATTAAAGGTTAGAGCGACTAAACTGCCCACAATTACCCCCACAAAACCAATATACAGTGAAGGATACTTTTGGCGGAGAATCTGCATCACTCCTACAGGTCGGTAGAAAAGAATTCCCAAGGCAACAATGCTAACTAGCAAAACTCTGGCCCAAATAGTTATGTTTACAATGAGCTTTATATTAATGGCCAGCTTGCGTTGAATAACATTTATTAATTCTGGTAAACCGTTTTGCATAACTAGACTGGCAAACCTCCCGAGGTGAGACTGACTGTCCACGGGCCTAGCAAGGTCATAGGCCAGAAAAGCACCGACTATGAGGACAGTTACTAGCACAAGTAGCAGGGTCGTTTTTATATTTGGGTACCGACCTGTGAGCCACAAATAAGTGAAACCAAGTCCACCAATGGCTGCGATTGTACCTCCTAAATTAGTGCCGAGATTAGGTGCTGCTAAAATGCAAGTAGTAATTACATAAAGAATCCCGATTAAGATTAAGAGCAACTTCCGGTGATGCTGCCAACGTTGAAGTAAGGCTGTGGTCCCAATAGTAATTGCCCCTAAGAGTACACCCATATATTCATTGCCAATACCATAAAATCTAGCCCCTACCATGGGATCATAACCAAGAGTGGAGTTTTTGATTAAGAGTGACCCACTTAAAGCATCTCCTAGAATGGCAACAACTGAACCGAGACAGATTATGATAAAGGCATCTAATTCATGGTTTTTTCCAAGCCATAACCCTAAAGCTACGAATATCGCAGTTAATACTAAGGTTAGCCCAACAGCAGTTATTAAATTATCCAAGCCGAATACGGGTAGTAGTAATAAGCTTAACGGTACCGCCATTAAACCAAGTAGGAATTTCTTCATATACTCTGGTTGGGGTTTGCCCCAGAAAATAGTACTCATAGCCAAGATAACGCCTATGATTTGCATGAACACATAGCCCTTAACTAAAGTTGGTCGAGCCAGATAGGTAAAATTAACACTAAGTTCTACAGCCTGCAAATAGGTTGTAGCCTGTCGATAAGGAATGTTGGTAATCGGCTGACCTAGCATCACAGCAGGTTTTGATAACGAAAAATATCGTAATAGGCTCGGTGCTAGGTCAATATTAGTGATAAACCCCGGTCGCTTGGTTGTTGATGAGGTAAGCAATCCCGTTTGGTGTTCTTTGCTAAGTAGTACTACTGGTGTCAGGAGAAATTTTGCTTCTTGAGCTAGTTCAGAAGGTGTTGGGGATATCACTACCAACAATTGTTCCTCCAAATTCAAGTCGCCCAGTAATCTTCCCAGGAAGTCATCAGTAGCTCGCAGGGCTTGTTGTCTTTGTTTCATAGCCACCCGGTCAAAAACCTGCGTTGTCCCTGCCTCAACCCGAGCAGTATCTCCCAACTCAATCACCAGCAAGTCTGCTTGCCTCCGATATTTTAGATAGGCCTGCCATAAGGCTTGGTAGTTTGTAGAAAAACCCCAGATGCTTTTGGCATCTTTTTTGATGATGTTATGATCAACTAAACCGGTATCTACCCTACCATACTGGTCCATGGCAATTAAGGCTGCTTGCCTTCCATGCAGAGGAACATCAGTATCGGCATTACCGATAACAGCTGTCTTCAAGCCAGCCTCATGTAACGCTTGACCTAAAGCTCCTGGCCGATTAGGATATTTTTGCTCAGCATTAAGACGTAGAATTTTGGCCATTTGCAGGTGCACTATTTCTCCTGGCTTTGGTGTAAGACCAGTTCTACGCCGATAAAGCTCTCCTGCTGTCACATTAAAATAGTCTTCCCGAATATCGCGTTCTGCTACTTGTTGTAGCGTTTCCTGAGAAGTAAAGGCTTCACCGCCTACGGGATTAGTTTGTATGCGGGCGCCAGCGCCAATTGCTGCATAAGTATTATCAGGAATTCGGGGCCCAGCTGTGTTAGTATTCATCAGGCCAATCGCACCAATATTTGCTAAACGCTGCAGATTGGGGAGGGCAGCATTATTAAAATCAGCGATACTTAGGCGGTCAGCAACTACAATAATGATCTGCCGCTGAGCTGTTTGCGAGCTATGCTGATTTACTTTCGAGCTAAGCTGGTTGGTTTGCAACTTTTCAGCCGCTTGAGAGATTCCTAATGAAACTATCATAAATATTACCGTACCTACCAGCACGGCCTTAAGATCAAATCTTGCCAACTACCCCATTCCTCCAATTACTTATGCCATCGGTTTTTTAGTGTTTGGTAATACACTTCCTCAGTAGCGGCAATCATTTTCTGGATAGAAAATTTAGTTGCCAATTGCTGAAAGCCTCGCTCGGCCATTGCGTTAGCATACTGTTGGTCAGCTAACAGTACTGCTACCGCCCCAGCTAAACTGTTGCCTGCGCGAGGTGCTACCAAGATACCATTTTCTCCATCAGTAATAATTTCCGGAATCCCGCCAACTCTGGTTGCTACTACTGGCCGCTTACAAGCCAGTGCTTCCAGAATAGAGATACCTAACCCTTCTGAAAGAGAGGGCAATACAAAAATATCCATCGCTAGTAAGGGGGGTACAATTTCTGTTTGATAACCTGCAAAGATAACCTTATCAGATAGGCCTAAGCTTGAGGCCTGAGCTTCTAGCTGTGTACGTAAAGGACCGTCTCCAATAATTAGATACTTAACTTCAGGATGTTTTGAGGCTAAACAGGCAGCCATCGTGACAAAATACTCCAAACCCTTCTGCGGAGCAAATCG
Organism: uncultured Eubacteriales bacterium; assembly: GCA_964551785.1. Lineage (GTDB taxonomy): Bacteria > Bacillota > Carboxydocellales > JAJZTU01 > CAZKEO01. The sequence continues at coordinate 2,929 of CAZKEO010000317.1, forward strand.
AGCAACTGTGCCAACTACTAATACCTCACTAGAGATTTTATATTGGCCCCTTACCTGTGCTCGGAGTAGCTCCGTTTTGGAACTAGTTGTCAAGAATCTGGTTAAGTCCAACCCATTATAAACTGTCGTTATCTTGTTAGGTGTAATTCCCACGTTATCAAGCATTTCCGCACGTAATCCCTGGGATACCGTGATATAATGCTCAGTCTGGGAGTCTAAGTACTTATCCAGCCTCAGCCACGCTTTTTGCTTCCAGCCTTGGAGAGAGCCAGTGTGGACAAAATTGTGAGCTGTTAACACTAAGGCCGGCCGCTTCCGAACTGTTAAACTGGCTAGTCTGGTCAGAAGTCCAGCTTTAGCACCATGAGCATGGACGATGGCAGGCTTAACTTGTTTGATTAGCTTGG
>CAZKEO010000318.1:0-3331 GCA_964551785.1 uncultured Eubacteriales bacterium
CCTTATGGTCCCCAGTAATCATAATTTGTCGGATGCCTGCCTCAGCACAAATTCTAACAGCTTCTTTAGCTTCCTCTCTGGGAGGATCAATCATACCTACCAAACCGACAAAGCTTAACTCCGCTTCCAGCTCATCTGAAGTAGGACTGGGAGGAATGTCATCAATATGCTTAAAGGCCACCGCTAATACGCGCAGGGCTTTACTAGCCATTGCTTTATTAGCATGATAGATATCTTTGCGGTGTTCTGCGGTAATTTCTTCTAGCTTGCCTTCCCACAAAACGCTACTACACCTATCAAGCAGTAAATCAGGGGCACCCTTAGTCATGACAGTATACTTATTATCAACCTGATTAATCGTAGTCATCAGCTTGCGGTCGGAATCAAAGGGTAACTCACTGATTCTGGGATTAGCAGCTTCTAATTCAGCTTTAGCAAAGCCCTGTTCCAAGCCATAACTAACTAAGGCAGTTTCGGTGGGGTCACCAATGAATTTAACCTGACCTTCCTCATCTGCTGATACTTTTGAATCATTACATAACACCAAGACTTGTGTAAAGAGCACTGAACTACTCTGAGCTGAACTTAATTCTTCCGATTTGAGTAGCTGATTATCGAGATAGACCTCCTGGACCGTCATTTTGTTTTGGGTTAAGGTACCCGTCTTATCTGAGCAAATAATCTCGGTACTGCCAAGGGTTTCTACAGCAGAAAGCTTACGAATAATGGCATTGCGATGGGCCATTTTCTGGACACCAAGGGCGAGTACAATCGTGATAACTGCAGGTAAACCTTCGGGAATGGCAGCCACTGCTAAACTAATGGCGGTCAGTAGCATTTCTAGGTAGTTGCGACCTTGGAGTATCCCCGCCACAAAGATAATGAATGAGGTAATGATAATACCTATAGTCAGAAATTTACTCAATTCAGCCAGCTTTTTTTGGAGAGGTGTTTGTTGATTATCGTATGTGGCTAAGTGACCGGCGATCTTTCCTACTTCCGTATCCATCCCAATTGCAGTAACGACACCAATTCCTCGACCATAGGTAACAATGCTACTAGAGTAGGCCATATTTCTGCGGTCACCGATCACCAAATCAGACTTCTCAAGTTTTTCAGTTAGCTTTTCAACTGGTACTGACTCCCCAGTAAGGGCAGCTTCTTCCAGTTTCAAACTAGCGTTTTTTACTAAACGTAGATCGGCTGGCACAAAGTCCCCTGCTTCCAGGAGTACAACATCACCTGGGACAAGTTCCTCTGATTTGACTTGTGTGACAGTACCATTTCTTTTAACTTTGGCACTGGGTGCTGACATTTTTTGGAGTGCTGCTAAAGCTTTTTCAGCCTTGCTCTCCTGCATAACACCTAAGACGGCATTAATGATCACAACTGCTAGGATGATGATTGAGTCTGTTATGTCATGGGTTAAGCCCGATATGACAGCTGCCAACAGGAGGATAATGATCATCACATCTTTGAATTGTTCCAGAAACATTGCTAGTTTGGTCTTTTTCTTCCCTTCTTCCAGCGCATTTTTCCCATAGATAGTCGATCTTTGGGTAGCTTCCTGTGCCGTCAAGCCTTCTAAACTAGAGTTCAATGCATTGAGAGTTGAATCTGCATCTAAGGTATGAAATAAAATATCTTTTAAAGACTGCTTATTGTCCTGCATAATCATAACCTCCTCTCAGTAATATTGTCTTTTTAAAAGTTATTTATGTTACTCAGCATCACACAACAGAATAAAAGTAGCCGTCTTAATGCCTCAGATCATATTATATTACTAGTAGATAAGAATTAGCAAATTATTACAAGCAAAGTAATTACATTTTAGGACGGTGAAGAATATGGCTGAAAACTGCTGTCAATGCTCACCACCAGGTATACCAAAACAAAAAATTTGGAGGGGCAAAATTGTTCCAGTTAGGCATTTTACCATAGTGGCAATTTCAATTCGGATAGTTTATAACAATCATGGCGACCATGACCCTAATGGGTTAATATATGTACTTAAAGAAAATGAGAATGCGGTTATAAGGGCTGTTGCCGAAAATCCGCTTACACCCGTTGACCTAGTTCAGCCACTAGTTATTAGAGCAAATTTAGGGGATTATCTTATTGTTGATTTTGAAAACCGGTTAAATAGGCGGGCTTCCATCCACGTCCAGAACGTTGAATACGATGTAAGCAATTCCGACGGGGCGGCAGTTGGTTTTAATCCTGATACCACAACCTACACCAAGCAAAGATATGAGTGGTTTGCTGACAAAGAAGGCATCTTTATGTTCCATGATATGGCAGACCCTAGAAGTAGCGAAGCTGCTACTAATGTTCATGGCCTTTTCGGGGCGCTGATAGTAGAACCCGTGGGAGCTACCTGGACTGACCCAATGACAGGTGACGAGTTAAAGAGTGGCTGTTATGCAGACATCCACCATCCATGGCAAGCTGATTTCAGGGAGTATGTAACAATCTTCCACGACGAACCGGAGATAAAAGATAAAGCTGGAAACACTCCAATTAGCCCCGAAACCGGTCAACCAGAATCGACAATGCCCATCAATTATAGAGCAGAGCCAATGAGAAACAGAATGCCCCATTGTCTGGATTGTGCAGGTGAGGAAGTCTCCTTGAGTTCCTGGGTTTTTGGCGACCCTGCCACCCCTATCTTGAGGGCTTATGTGGGCGACCCTGCCAAAATACGATTGATTCATGGCGGTGTAAAAGAAACACATGTATTCCATCTGCATAACCATCAATGGAGGTTAGAACCTGATGACCCCAAATCAACCATCATTGATTCAATTTCCTTTAGCCCTCAACAAAGTTTCACCATCGAACCTTTATTTGGTGCTGGCAGCTTGAATGGAACTATGGGCGACGTAATATGGCATTGCCATTTATATCCTCACTTTGGTGAAGGTATGTGGGGATTATGGAGAATTTTAGATAGGTTGGAAGATGGAACACGCCGCTTACCAGATGGGATTCCTATTCGAGAACTAAAACCATTGCCTGACAGGGCACCACCACCGCCACCATCACCTGAACAGCCTGGCTATCCCTTCTCTGTTGCTGGTGAAGTAGAAGAAAAAGCCCCTAAGCCACCGCTGGGGATCATTGGACAGGAAGCAAGACAACCTACACCCCTAGAGGAGGCTAATTTTGTAGAGGATGCTCTTCCAGGAGCTTTATATACAAACCCATTCCCAACAGATGCACCTTTGAAGGTTTTGGAAGTGTCTCTTAACCAAATTTCCCTTGTTTAAAAACGCCAGAGTTTGCCAGGACACAAGTGACATGCTGTTTTTCCTGATGAAGGAGTGACATA
>CAZKEO010000319.1:0-3327 GCA_964551785.1 uncultured Eubacteriales bacterium
TGCCACTTTATTTTTTATTCTGAAAATTTTATTTGTTCAGGTTTAATCGGGCTTAGGCTCATCTTTATCAGAAAGCTTCAAGTTGTTTGAATGTTCCATTATGGGTCATCTTAGGCCACCTTCTACTATTTGGCTAGCAGAAAGGCTTTTTGGCATTGTGCCATTTTGGCTCACTGTTCCATAATGAACCTCCATTGTAAAGTGAAAAATTTACAATTTTCCCCACAAAAAAACTGGTTGATACTTTGTTGAAAAAGTACTAACCAGTTCAAAAATAATTTTTGTTTTTATTTTAATCCTCAAAATCAAACTCCAAATCTTTAATCCTAACGACGTCACCCACTTGAGCACCTGCTGCCCGTAGGGCATCTTCGATGCCCATCAGCCGCACGATACTTTGAAATCGCCGAACCGAATCTTCATTATTAAAATCAGTTCTGTCGAAATGGAGTTCAACTTCTTTCCCAGAGACTACGTAGACATCTTCGTCCTGGGCTATTGTGAATCTCGGACCTTCATCAAGTTTGGTAATTTTCTCGACCTGCTCGACAATTGGCTCTTCCTTAATCTCTGGCAAGACACGGGCTACTCGGTACATCACTGCATCTAGACCCTGTCCCGTAATAGCAGATACTGCAAAGATTTCTGTATCCGGACCTAATTTAGCCTGCAATCTTGCTAAGTTCTCTTCAGCAGTAGGCAAGTCCATTTTGTTGGCGACTATCAGTTGCTTCCGAAGAGCAAGGATAGGATTATATAAGGTTAACTCCCGATTAATGATATCATAGTCCTCTAAGGGGTCCCGTTCTTCAGTACCTGCGATATCAAGTACATGAATTAGTAATTTCGTGCGCTCAGTGTGGCGCAAAAATTCATGACCCAAGCCAGCACCAGTATGGGCACCTTCAATTAAGCCCGGGATGTCTGCCAAGACAAAGCTTACTCCATCTGCTAAACTAACCACTCCTAAATTCGGTACCAAAGTGGTAAAGGGGTAATTAGCAATTTTCGGTTTGGCTGCAGATACCTTAGAGATAATAGTGGACTTGCCGGCATTCGGGAAACCAATTAGCCCCACATCGGCAATAAGTTTGAGTTCTAGCCAGAGCCAATGTTCTTCACCAGGATCGCCTTTTTCGGCAAAAGCCGGTGCTTTGTTTTGGTTGCTAGCAAACCGTGAATTTCCGCGACCACCCCGACCACCCTTGGCTATTACTGCCTCTTGGCCAGCCTCTACTAAATCAGCTATCACCACACCGGTTTCAGCGTCTTTCACTACTGTTCCCATGGGAACGCGAATCAGAAAATCTTCCCCTCCGCGCCCGTGCATGTTCTTTGAGGCACCGTTCTCGCCCGTATCAGCCTTATAGTGGCGTTGGTAACGAAAATCAACCAAGGTATGCAACCCTTCGTCAACTCGAAAAATGACGTTACCACCCCGGCCACCGTCACCCCCGTAAGGCCCACCCTCAGGAATATACTTTTCACGACGGAAGGCCACCATACCATTGCCACCGTCTCCACCTTTAACATAAATCTTTGCTTTATCAAAAAACATCGCGATCACCTATATTTTATTTTATTATCGAGGAAGGCAGCCGGATTGGCTGCCTTCAGCTCTAAATTAAAGCATTATCTGTCGACCAGTCAGCATTCTATATAATTGTTCTTCTATTTCTTCCTGATCAACGATTTCTACTTCTCTTGTACTACCAAGATTTTTGAGATAATCTTCCACCATTATAATCACTCCTCTCATCATCAGGTATCCACTATTTTGCCCATTTGAGAAGTAAATATAACGGTTTTTGCTTATCTACCAGGAATTTCTATGTAAACTTTACCAGCAATCAACTGAATCGGACAAAGCTCCTCCCAACTTGCTTGTGATAGGACTAGTCGCAAGCGTTCGGCTAACTTCTGAGCAATTTGCTGTTGTGGCGGAACTTGAAAACACCAGAGATTCCCTTGCCCTGCTTTGAGCAATTCTAGACTCCAGCTACCTAGTTCTCCTAATTGACCCAGGACACCAAACTCCTTAATAAACAAGTTATATTCCTGGACAATTGCTACCAAAGCCTCAGCTGGTAACAAAGAGTTTTCCATTGAATTTTCAACCTTAAGTACCAGATTACTACCTGCTAATAAGGCTTGGCTCTGTAAATACAAAAGCTCCAAAGCCAATGCTTCAGGCTTGCAGCTACAGACCCGGCTTTCTGCTGTTAACTCTGCTTGGATTTGGTGCAAATATTCCCTGGCTCGTTCAGGTTTATTTAATTGTAGATAGCCAGAAATGACCTGTAGATGGTTGAGGAGATCATGTCGCTTAATACTTAGAATTTGCATCAATTTTTCCACAAACAGCACCTCTTCAAAGCAGTAAATAAAAACCCAGCCCGTCGGTGTAGAGCTGGGTTAATACCCTTTTGCACAGTTACTAAGCTAATTTTAATAGAAATTAGATAGCAGCTTGGTTATCATAGACACTTACTTGCTTCTTGTCCCGACCTTTTCTTTCGAATTTAACTTGGCCGTCTACCAGAGCAAATAAGGTATCATCTTTACCAATACCAACATTATTACCAGGGTGAATTTTAGTTCCACGTTGACGAACTAAAATGTTACCAGCTAGAACAACTTGTCCGTCGCTGCGCTTAACGCCTAGACGTTTGGCATTAGAATCACGTCCGTTTTTAGATGAACCTACCCCTTTTTTCTGGGCAAACAGTTGAAGATTTAATTTAATCACGAGGCCACCTCCTCCGCACAATGCGTATGTGTTTGGTATAATCATTAGCTAGACACTCTAACCCCAAAACCAAGGTTTGTAGCAAAGCATCTGCTTGCATTTTTTGATTTTCTTGAAGCTCCTTTGGAAGCACACACCGTAAGTGTCCGTCTTGCACTAGCAACTCTGCTGGCTGAAGTTTAACTACTTCAGTTATTCCATTAGTAATAGCCAGAGCTAAAACCGATACAGCTGCACAAACCAGATCAAATTGCTGGCCCTTTGCTCTGCACTGAGCATGCCCAGTGAGATCATAGGCCATGAGGTTCTTATCTTGGTAGAATAATTCTATTGTAACCATTTTAACACCTAGAACTGAATCTGCTCAACCACTACTTTAGTGAACGGCTGGCGATGACCCTGTTTCCTGCGGTAATTCTTTTTAGGCTTGTATTTGAAGACAATAATCTTCTTGGCTTTACCTTGCTCTAGCACTTTTAGCACAGCTTTCGCTCCATCTACTATAGGAGTACCAACTTTTAGTTGACCTTCCTTAGATACTGCTAGGACATGACTGATTTCGATAACCTGGCCAGCCT
>CAZKEO010000320.1:0-3315 GCA_964551785.1 uncultured Eubacteriales bacterium
AAGTACGCTTTAGTGAGGAACAACAGTTACAGCTGTTTATCGTCCAGGCAGTTAAACAAGTCTTATCTGAGTCTAATCGAACCGCCATCTCAGCTGATAGTTACCCGATCATCACTAAAAAGACTACTCCCGAAAAAAACGAAATGATTAGACAGCACTTAGTAGAGATAGAACAGCACGTCATAGAGCAAGAACAGCAACCAATTCCTCAGCAAGTACCGGAGATGGAACAAGCTGCCATGAAAATGGTGCAGCAGCCACCATTGTATAGTCCAATTGATTCGTATAGATACAAGGATACCGTAAGAGAAACTTTACAGGTTAAGGATTATACTCCGGAAGAAACAATACAAGAGCAAACGGACAATATGTTTGTAGGCCTCCAGATCTTGGGACAAGTAGATAACACCTATATTATTGCCTCCGGATTACACGGGCTGTATGTTTTCGATCAACACGCTGTCGATGAACGAATTCAATATGAGAAGTTACTTAACCATACACAGGGTGATACTTTAGCCCAGACCTTACTACTGCCAATCACGATTGAATTAAGTTCGATCGAAGCAGAAGTAGTAGTAGCTCATATTCTATTATTACGAGAAATGGGCTACATCTTAGAGCATTTTGGTGGCAACACCTTTCTGATTCGCTCTGCGCCATTAGGGCTTGGTACTGGGGAAGAAAGTGTGCTTTTCTTTGACTTATTGGATCAACTGCAAAGTAATAATCTATACCAAGTAGATAAATTAAAATTCCGAGAAGAGTTTAGAATATTACATGCTTGCAAAAGTGCCCTAAAGGCGAATCAAGCTTTAACGAAACCTGCCATGGAAGAATTAATTAAACAACTAGGTTTCACCAGACAGCCTTTTAACTGTCCACATGGTAGGCCAACCCTAGTAAAGTATTCTGGTGAAGATTTGGCAAAAGTTTTTAAGAGAACTTAGTAGGAGGCTAGCAGATATTGAAGCTGATTATTACGACCTCTACTCAGCCAAATAATCAGGTCTTGGACCGCGCCAACCAGTGGGCTGAGGAGCTCAATTGCCCACTGGTGATCCGCAGCGAAACCGCTCAACAGCACCTTTCGCTAGCCCAAATTGCTACCACCTATCAAGCAGAGCTGGTAGTTGTGGTAGGGCGCAAGCAGACCAAGTTGTGGATGAACGGTAAAGAGTATTATTATCATCCTAACATGGCTAAATTACGACTATTAGCGCTAGCTCAAGGTCAAGTTGATCAATTAATCCAGGCTGCCCAAATCAAAGCTGGTAACAGCTTGTTAGATTGTACCCTTGGTCTAGCTGCAGATGCCATTGTGGCAAGCTTTGCAGTCGGTCTTGCTGGCAAAATTGTTGGTTTGGAGTCACAGGAGCTCATTGCTAGCTTAACATCTGAAGGATTAAGGCAATACCAAGCCAAGTATCCGGCACTAGTAGATGCAATGCGTCGAATCCAGGTTGTGAAGGCAGAAGCTTCTAGTTATTTAGCAAGTTTACCTGACGAAACCTTTGATATAGTTTATTTTGATCCCATGTTTCCCCATACTAAGCAGAAGTCCTCCGGAATCGACCTGCTACGAATCTGTGGAAATCCAGCCCCGCTAACCAAGCAAATACTGCAAGAAGGCCTTCGAGTAGCTAAACAGAGAGTGGTAGTTAAACACAACCGCGCTAGTAAGCTGTTTGAGCAATTAGGCATAACCTTGGTAGTTGGTGGGAAATATAGCTCTGTTGCCTATGGTGTCCTAGAAAAACACTCAGATTAAGATTTAAGGAAGAGGTACATATAATCCATGCTACCAAACTTAATTATTATCGTCGGACCAACTGCTGTTGGTAAAACAGACGTTGGAATTGAATTAGCAAAACTAATTAATGGTGAGGTTATCTCCGGAGACTCAATGCAGGTCTATCGAATGATGGATATTGGTACTGCGAAACCGACCCCAGCTGAGTTACAGAACATTGTACATCACATGATTGATATTATCGATCCAGATACGGAATTTACTGTAGCGATGTTTCAAGTACTGGTTGAAAAGCTAGTGCAAAAGATTAATGAAAAGGGTAAAGTTCCTTTATTAGTTGGCGGAACAGGTTTATATGTCCGTTCGATTACTGAACGTCATTCCTTTACCAACTTTGCAGTAGATTGGGACTATCGTCAGCAACTCGAAACCCTAGCTGAAATAAATGGCCAACAATGGTTGCATGATCGTTTACGTGAGGTGGATCCGGTTGCGGCGGCAAGGATTCATTCCAATGATGTGCGACGTGTTATTCGTGCTTTAGAGGTATATCATCACACCGGGAAAACTATCTCTAGTTTCCAGCAAGAAGACCAAATTGCAAATAATTCCCCCAAATATAACCTTTTTATGTATGGTTTAACTCTAAATAGGGAAAAATTATACAAGCGGATAAATTTGCGTGTTGAGGCAATGATGGAGAGGGGACTAGTACAAGAAGTCCAGTCTTTGCTGGACAAAGGTTACAACGCTAAGCATATTTCAATGAAAGGGTTAGGGTATAAAGAAATTGTGGGTTATTTGCAGGGAGAGTATCCACTTCAAGATGCAGTCAGTTTGCTGCAACAAAACACTAGACGTTTTGCCAAAAGACAATTAACGTGGTTTAGACGTGACCAAAGAATTCGCTGGATTGATGTCGAAAATTACGATAGTTCCGCTGAAATTGCGAAAGAAATTCTTGCTCAAGTTGCAGGGAAATTGACAACTATGTAGAAATTTATATAATTGGCAAATCTTGAAAAAACGGAGGTAAAAAGATGACTAAGACACAAATCAATTTACAAGACGCCTTTCTAAATCAAGTACGTAAAGAAAACGTACCAGTTACGATATACCTAGTGAATGGCTTTCAATTAAAAGGTCTTGTCAGGGGCTTTGATAATTTTACGGTGATTTTGGAACAAGACGGCAAACAACAAATGGTATATAAACATGCTATCTCGACTGTAGCCCCACTGAAGCCAGTTAATACCAACTTTAGTGAACCTAAAGCGTAAGTTACTTTTCTCCCCAACCCATACAAACAAAAACCAGCAACTGCTGGTTTTTTTGATTGTACGTATACTTTTTGTGACTTTATTATATTATTGACATTAGTAGGAAGCTGACGTAAACTAAAAATGAGTAATCACTCGGAAAGCAGGGTGTTAATCATGAAGTTGACTGCTAAAGGAGTACAGACCAGGGCCAAAATTCTACAGGTAGCCTTAGAGTTATTTAGCATTAAAGGTTATCATGCTACAACTACGAAAGAAATAGCCCTGCAATCAGGGTTTGCA
>CAZKEO010000321.1:0-3304 GCA_964551785.1 uncultured Eubacteriales bacterium
GGGTGGAACTCTGTTTTTATCTACTAACTGAATTAAGCAACAGATCCAGAGAGCAATTGAAGGCATTTCGGGATACGGACATCTGACATCTGACATTCGGTTGCGACCTAGGAGGAGAAATTATGTGTGAAGCAACTTTTTTAGCTATTGATGTAGGGACCCAAAGTACGCGGGCATTAGCATTTGATCTGAAGGGTCAACTAATCGACTATGCTCAGATCGTCTATCCAGTTCCCTATCATTCTCCAAGCCCGGGGTGGGCCGAACAGGATCCCAATTACTATTGGGAGAGTTTAGCAGAGTCTTGCCATAAATTATGGAGCGGAGGGAAAGTATCCCCAGAATCTATAACGGCAGTTACACTTACCTCTCAGCGAGGTACAGTAATAAACCTCGATCACAGTGGGCAACCGCTCCGTCCTGCAATTCTTTGGCTCGATCAAAGACGTGCTAAAAAACTGCCAGACTTAGGACCAATTTGGAAAACCATTTTTAAAGTTTCAGCTATTAGCGGAATAGTGTATACCCTACAGGCTGAGGCTGAAATCAATTGGTTAAGAGAATACGAGCCAGAGATTTTGGAAAAAACTGCGCACTATCTTTTTCTATCGGGCTATCTTAGTTATAAATTGACGGGTGAATATGTAGATTCAATAGGATGTATGGTCGGTTATGTGCCGTTCGATTATCGCAGACAGACTTGGCCGTCACCCAACCACTGGAAGTGGAAGGCTATTCCAGTCATGGCCGATGTTTTTCCTCAATTGGTACCCCCTGGATGCAAAATGGGGCTAATTTCCGTTCAGGCAGCCGCACTTACTGGGTTGCCAAAAGGATTACCTCTAATTGCTGGTGCTTCAGATAAAGCCTGCGAGGTGCTTGGCTCTGGTTGCCTCGAACCCAGTCAAGGGTGTATTGGTTTCGGTACTACTGCCACTATATGTGTTAATTCTAATCATTATATTGAGCCTATCCCTCTAGTCCCGCCATATCCCAGCGCCAAACCAGGTGCTTATAACTTGGAAGTCCAAACGTTTCGGGGTTTTTGGATGGTGTCATGGTTTAAAGAACAGTTTGCCTTGAAAGAACAGGAAATTGCTCAGGAAAGGGGAGTTTCTACAGAATCGTTGTTGGAAGAAATGGTGGCAGTAGTTCCCCCAGGTTCTCTAGGACTGCTTTTACAACCCTATTGGTCTCCTGGTCTTAGGTATCCTGGGCCAGAAGCTAAGGGGTGCATCATCGGCTTTGGCGGGGTACATAAGAGAGAGCATATTTACCGTGCGCTGTTAGAGGGATTAGTATACTCTATGCGTGAAGGAAGAGAACGTATTGAAAAACGCAGTAAAGTGCCGATTACTGAACTCTCTGTGTGCGGAGGAGGCTCGAAAAGCGATCAGGTAATGCAGATCACTGCAGATGTGTTTAATCTCTCTGTACGTAGGCTGGGAGTGCTAGAAGCGTCTGGTCTTGGAGCAGCTATTTTAGCAGCAGTGAGTTCGGGGTTCTATCCTGACATAGAGACAGCAGCTCGGGAAATGACAAGTGTAGGAAGAGTGTTTGAACCAAATCCTGAATCGGTCAAGATCTATGACGAATTGTACAAGAAGGTCTATTCCAAAACATACCGGAGGCTTCGTCCACTGTACAGGGTAATTCAAGCAGTTACCGGGTATCCCGAAATTCCTGGAAAGATTGGCTAAATCACCTCACCTAGAGCATGGTATTCCCACTTATTATAAAAGTATTTAAAGGAGAAGGATTTCGAAAGATTGAAGAGAATGCTAATACTTATAATTGTCCGAATAATTAGACTATAGTTGAAAAAGGAGGGGGATTTTTTGTTTCCAGAATCATTTCAATTTCACATGCCGACCAGAATTGTTGCAGGTCCTGGGGTGGTTGAAAGCTTAGGGGTAGAACTTGATCTGTTAGGAGTTCGACATTTAATGGTTGTCACGGATGACTTTTTGCGGCATTGCGGGCTGGTTGATCAGGTACTGGAAAGCTTGAACGACTGGGGCGGACAAGTGGTGACAATTTTTGATCAAGTTCTCCCGAATTCAGAACTAGCGCAGGTCAATAAAGGGACTGAATTGGCTAGAGAAAATACGGTTGATGGTATTCTAGCGATTGGTGGAGGCTCAGTAATTGATACTGCAAAAGGAATTAATCTTTTACTCACTTACGGAGGGGACTTGCTTAGCTATGAAGGAATGGATAATGTGCCTGGACCACTGAAACCTCTAGCAGTAATTCCGACGACTGCTGGTACTGGAAGCGAGGTAACTCCGTTTGCGGTAATCCGCGATAATTCTAGCAAGAGTAAAATTGCTTTTACGAGCCCCTATCTGCAACCTAACTTGGCTGTGCTTGAGCCCAATTTTACACTGAGCTTGCCCCCAGGCTTAACCGCTTCGACAGGGATTGATGCCCTGACTCATGCCATTGAAGCGTACATTTCTACGATGCATAACCCAATTTCTGATGCTTATGCACTGCAGGCAATTCGATTAATCAAGGAAAGTCTGTCTAGGGCAACTAACCATCCTGATGACCTAGATGCGCGCTATCAGATGATTGTGGCAAGTACGTTAGCAGGAGTTGCATTTGGAACGAGCATGGTGACGGTAGTTCATGCTTTAGCCCATGCGCTGGGCGGTTTATATGAGGTGCCACACGGCTATGCTAATGCTCTCTTCTTACCAGCTGGAATGTATTTGCAACTTGACGATGTTCCCGAGAGGTTAGCAGAGATTGCTCGTGCTTTGAGCGTTGATGTCTCAGGACTTAGTGATCGTGAGGCCGCCCTAGCGGGTATTGAGGCTGTTCGTAATCTAATCGCCGAATGCCAGTTACCTCAGCGCCTTCGGGACTTTAGGGTTCCGAAAGAAGAGCTGAACGAGCTGGCTGAAAAAACGATGGCTGATGGAAGTATTTTGGGGTGTGTGCGTTTTCCTGAACTTGAAGAAATTGAAACTCTATTGCAAAATATCTATTAGATTAATGGGAGGTTTTAAAGTTGGGTGTATTTAAAGATGCCGAGCAGCTCTATCAGTGCATTGGTGGTTTACTGGAGATGGGAAAATCCAATACAGGCATGGCTCAAAAGGTCAATAAAGCGGCATTAGTCACGAGATTTTACTATGAAGACCCTATTTCTCAGATTACTGTAGACTCCAAGTCTCCTGAAGCCAATGGTTCCTATATCGTAACCTGTGGTGAGAGTGATGTTGTGCCCGATGTTCAAATGTATATGAAAGCGGACGTTGCTCATTTGTTTTGGTTTGGCAAGGTGAACCTTATG
>CAZKEO010000322.1:0-3296 GCA_964551785.1 uncultured Eubacteriales bacterium
TATCTTTTAAACCAATTGATTATCAGGGAGATTTATCGTTTTATGATTGAGGAAAAGGGATATCTAAACAGATCGCGTAATTTAAAATTTTTCTTCCCCTTTTCTGTAGGGTGGTGCTGTCCTGCCGGTACAAGCACCTAAAAAGCCATAACAATTTCTTCATTTTCCGTAGGGTCTGCCCTCAATATGTGCTCCTGTTCATTAGCATATGGAGCAACAATTCTTTTATATACTCGTGGATAAGTACCTGGAGGGTACGGCTTCGGCGGATGAGCAGAAGTTGGTGGAAGGATATTTTGAGGTCCTTTCCACGGGTGACCTGTCCGGTCTTACTTCAGAAAAAAAAGAGGCGCTCCGGCAGGCTATTTACCATGAGATCGCCGCCGGCATCCGGCAACCGGTTATCAGGCAGCTATTTAACTGGAAAAGGGTTGCGGTCGCCGCCTCAATAATCCTCGCGCTTGGCATTGGTTCCTGGTATTTTATATTCAATAAGAAAAACATCCCACCAACAGTTGCGGTTAACCCGCCAACGGACCTTCCCCCTGGCCGGGATGCGGCCATCCTTACCCTGGCAGATGGCAGCCAGATTCTCCTGGATTCTGCCAGTGGCGCTATTTCAAAGCAAAACGGGGTGACAATTATTAATCTAAATGGCCAGCTTTCTTACCAGCAAGAAGAACCTGACAGTAAAGAACCCGTTTATAATACGGTTACTACCGCGAGAGGCAACCAGTACCAATTGGTATTGGCCGATGGCTCAAATGTATGGCTGAATGCAGCCAGTTCACTTCGTTTTCCTGCAGCTTTTACGGGCAATGACCGGGAAGTGGAACTGACAGGCGAGGGATATTTCGAGGTAGCACACAACCCGGCGAAGCCATTCAAGGTAAAAACGGATAAGCAAACGGTGCAAGTGCTGGGGACTCATTTTAATATCCACAGCTATATCGATGAGGATGCAGTAAAGACGACATTGCTGGAAGGCAGTGTGAGAGTGAGCCTCCCCCTCACCCCCTCCGAAGGAGGGGGAATTGGCGGAAGTTTGCTGCTTAAGCCTGGTCATCAAGCGATACTGAAAGCAACCCAGCAACTAACTACCAGCAACGATATTGACATCGAAAAAATAATGGCCTGGAAAAACGGGTGGTTTGAATTCGACCAGCTGGATCTAGGCGCCATCATGCGCCAGGTGAGTAGATGGTATGATGTGGACATCGTATTTGAAGGAAAACTGACTGCGGAAAAATTTGGCGGACGGATCAGTAAGAACCTTCCGCTTTCTGCAGTGATGGAGATGATGAGGGCCAACGGGGTTGACTCCAGGCTGAAGGGAAAGACGCTGATCGTAAATCCATAAAAAAAAGCCAGAAATGCTACTAACATCTCTGGCCAATTTGGGAATCAATAAACAAAACTTTCGACGGTATCATTTATTTAATCACCAAACACTTGCAAAGCTATGCAATTAACTGCTATTCTTCGTTCTCATAGCTGGAGGAACGAAATGACCCATAAACTACTAAGGGTTATGAAACTGACAGCCATTTTATTAACCGTCGCCTGCCTGCAGGTAGCCGCCAGGGGCGATGCCCAGACGGTGACACTGGATATGAAGAATGTTCCGGTGCAAAAGGTATTCAAAGAAGTATCCCGGCAATCCGGTGTATCCATCGTATATGCCGAATCACTGTTCCGGGATACGAAACCCGTTACCATTCGTGTACAAAACGCATCAGTGCAGGATGTTCTGGACCAATGCCTGAAAGGACAGCCATTTGAATATACCTTGAAGGGTAACAGTATTGTGATTGGTGCCGCCCCAACCGTAGTGTTTCAACCTACGGTTACTACCCCCCCATTACCACCTCCGCCCATAACCGTGCGGGGCAAAGTAGTGAATGAGAACGGGGAGCCGGTAAGAGCAACGGTCACCGTCAAAGGAACCAGCAATGCCGTTTCCACCAATGATAATGGCGAATTCACCATTAATAACGTAGATGAAAACGCGACGCTAGTGATCACGGGGGTGAGTGTGGAGACGATCGAAGTGCGGGTGAATGCCAGAACAGATTTAGCAACTATTAGGGTAAAAACATCGGTAAAGGCTTTAGATGAAACTATTGTACAAGCTTACGGAACAACAACACAAAGATTGAACACAGGTAATATCACTAAAATAAAAGGAGAAGATATTTCTAAGCAACCAGTATCAAATCCACTAGCTGCATTAGCAGGCCGTGTGCCAGGTATGACAATTATTCAATCAAATGGCGTTCCAGGGTCATCTTTTAAAATACAAATCAGAGGGAGGAGTTCTTTGCAACAAGGCACAGAGCCGCTCTTTATAATTGACGGTGTACCATTTGCTCCTAATAACAACAATGTAAATATCTTGTCATCACTCGCAACTTCTGGTAGTGGTATTGGGCTAAGCCCGTTCAATGCTATCAATCCGGGTGATATTGAAAGTATTGAAATATTAAAAGATGCAGATGCTACAGCCATTTATGGGTCAAGGGGTGCAAACGGCGTCGTTTTAATCACGACAAAAAAGGGGAAACCAGGAAAAACTAAATTCGATTATAACATTTATTCAGGTGTAAGTAAGATTACGGGCTTTATGGAGATGTTAAATACTCAACAATATTTACAGATGCGTCGAGAAGCATTTCAAAATGATGGTTTAACGCCCGATAACACAACTGCACCTGATTTGTTAGTATGGGACACAACTCGATATACCGATTTTAAAAAGTTGTTGATTGGAGGTTCGGCTCACACTATAGATGTTCAAACTTCAGTATCAGGCGGAAATACCAATACTCAATTCTTATTTGGAGGTGGATTTCACCGAGAAACTACTGTTTTACCTGGGAACTTATCTGATAATCGTGGATCTTTCAAAATAAATTTAAATCACCAAAGTGAAAACAAGAGATTTAATATCAATCTTTCTTCGATTTATTCCTTTAATAAAAATAATCTCATTGGTCCCAACAGCCTAGTTCAGTACATCAACCTACCTCCTAATTTACCAAGTCTATATGATTCTTTGGGAAACCTAAAATGGGAGCAGGGGGGAGTAACTTATGAAAATCCATTAGCTTATTTGGATAGAAAATATAGTATGCAAGCCGATAATTTGATTTCTAATCTTCAGCTTAATTTTAAATTAATTTCTGGACTATTTATCAAGGCTAACTTGGGTTACAACAGTTACCTTACAAATGAAAAAAGTCTTTCCCCAAAAAGGTCCCAAGACCCCTCCATGAATCCACTTGGCTCGTCACAGT
>CAZKEO010000323.1:0-3278 GCA_964551785.1 uncultured Eubacteriales bacterium
CTTACAGACTTATTACTAGACCTTCCTCAGCCAGAATTACGGAACTACCATAGCCTTCCTGCGCCTCACGCTTCGTTGTGGCTAGGTTATGCTCCGGCCAGAAGTGGGTTAGGACCAGCTTTTTAGCCCCAGTCTGGCGGGCTAATTCGCCGGCCTGCCGGGCTGTGAGGTGGAGACCGGGAGCCTGGGCTAGCTCAGCATCTTGGAAGCTGGCCTCACAGAGCAAGAGATCGGCACCTTGTGCAAAGGCCAAAAGTGGTTCGTGCCAGCCGGTGTCGGCAGTATAGACCAAACGCTGTTGTTGGTATTCGACAGCCAGCGCATAACAGGGCAGGGGGTGGTCTGTTAATAAAAATTGCAGTTTACAGTCGCCTAAAAAGGCTGTTAAATAGCCTTCCGGAGTAGCAGTTAGGTTCTCAATGTCCTGGAATTGAAAGGCCTCTTGGGTCGGGGCTAACTGTTCCCGGGCTAGAGCCGGTGAATTAGGTAGCCAAACAGGTAGGTTATCAGCTCGACTACCAGCCCGCTTAGCACTTGCAAGGGCATGACGCAAACTAAATAAGTCCAGATAATGGTCAGGGTGCAGATGGGAAATCACAGCCCCCGTTAGTTGGCGAAAATCCAGGTGTTTTTGGAGATTGCTGAAACTACCATTACCGCAGTCGATGAGGAGGTAAGTATCTCCTGCTTGCAGGAGATAGCCAGAACAGGCTCCTCCTGAACGTTGGTAGGGCGCCCAACAACCTAAGATGGTTAAACGCATCGTAAATCCCTCCAGATATGGACTAGTTGCTCCGAAGCTGGTTTGGCTAGCTTAGCTATTCTTTTGATTGATACAGGCTAACCAACAGCCAATTGCTCCATTATATTGAGGGAACTTAGGGCTAATCACTTCTAACCCTAATTCGCTGGTTAGGATGTTCTTAATGGCAGGACTTTGGGCTACTCCCCCGGTAAAAACTAAGGTTTCACTGGGCAACTGCCGCAACATTGGCTGAACCCGCTTAAAAATAGTGTAGTTAATCCCGGCCGATAATTGGGCAGTGGAGTATCCCTCCACTATCCTACCGATTAGTTCTGATTCTCCAAATACGGCACAGGTGGAACTTAATTCTACGGGGTCTTCCCAATGATGCCCTAGTTGCTCCAGGCTTATTCCCAGCACGGCAGCCATGTTTTCCAGATAGCGCCCAGAGCTGGCGGCACATTTATCATTGGTCAGAAAATCTACCATTTTCCCGCTCCGAACTTTGATAATTTTACTATCCTGACCACCTAAATCAAGGAGCGTAAAATCGACTCTACCGGTCTGGAAAACCGCTCCCAGCACGTGAGCCTTCAACTCTGGAAGCGTCTGCCCTCCCATAATGCTAAGGGTGTTACGACCGTAACCGGTCGATACTACTTGCTCAAAGCTAGGCAAACCCAAACCCTCAAAATCTACCTCCAAGCTCTCTCCCTGTTTACGTCCATAATTGCGATAGAACTCAATAGTATCAAAGCTATAAAATTGCAGTTGCTCCGCAACCCCAGTTAGATTTTCCAGAGCATTCTGCTGGTTTAGCTTAACTTGTGCTGCCAACTCGCTTTTGCCTAGTACTACTTTTACTGTTCTACTCCCCAAATCAATTCCACAACACATCATTACTAGGCAAAACCTCCTTATCGTAACATATCTACAAAGGCATCAATCCGCATTTTACTCCGCGCATCCAACTTTCCTGGTTTGTCCCCTTCCAGGGTAAGGATTGGAACATCCAGCTTTTCACGGACAATTAAATCCTCAATTTGGCGAAAACAAAAACTTTGCGTGTAATGAACTAGTCCATCTAAATTACGTTTCTCTACCTCTTGCTTAATATCCTCAATTCTGGCAAAAATATCATAGGGATAGGTGTATAAGCGATATTGTTCTACCAAGTTATTAGTCTCAAAGGGCATACTAAATTGACGCTGCACCTCGTTAAAGACTACTCTGGCACCCTGGGTTTCCAGATAGTTATACAAGTCCTCTACAATTGGTGGTACGCCGATATATCCTAAACGTACATCTTCATGAAATTCGCCAGCTCCAGCTAGGTTTTCTAAAAACTGATCCACCTTAGCTTCAAAGGCTGCTGGGTCCCCTTCAAAATCACTACAGCTAACCTGAAAGAGATGATTATCCTGCCCACTAACTTTATTGCCAACCCAAGACTTGCGGTCAATTTCCCAGACCTTCCGGCGAATACCATCTAACCGATTTTTGGTCGTTAGTACTTGTTCCCAATTGACCCCGAAACAACTCATCATTTTCTCAATCTGCAGTTTAAGTAAATCGGCATCACGGTCATAGGGATAGGCAAAGGGAATGGTGGTAATCCCTTGCAGTTGTAAGGTCTCCATCAAGGCGTGGGTATTACTACAGTCTCCTTGTGTGACTGCCACCACCCGGTCGATCTCCTTATGTTGGAGTACTGTGCTGTAAATCCCTTTAATCCAACCACAGATATTACGTGGATACCCCGCTAGCTCTGCTTCCTCTACTAAGTCCTGTGGCCTAGGTGATGTAATAAAAATATTGTTAATATCCACCGGGATAAAACCTGCTGCGTAAATAACCTCAATCGGCACTGTGGTTGTAAGTCCAATCTTACCCAAAACCAAATCCTCCTTATGCTGTTATCGGCAAAAGTAGCCTTTTATGTATGTCCTATTTTAACCCCTAGCCCTGAGCAGGGCAATCGTACGTTGCATTTCGTTAGCAACTATCATGTAGCCTTCATCGACACCCATCCCAGGTTTAGCCAGCATTTGATCTGGTTGGGTAGCTATGGCAATATGGACACAAACTTGAGCCGACCGATCAGTTTCATTACAGGTTCCACCCAAATAGGCACCAACACCACCGGCCTGAGCATACAAAACTGCTTCGACGGTATTATTAATACCACCTAAATCCGGAGTTTTAATTTGTACCATATGGGCACTACGGTCATCAACAAACTCGATAATGTCTTCCAAAGTATTGCACCATTCATCTGCTACCAGTTCTACAGCTATCCCTTTCGCTTCTAAAGCCTGCCGGAGTTCTTTTAAGGCCCGCATCTGAGCAGGCTTATTCCCCATATCCATTGGACCTTCAATCCTCAAGTGAAGGGGCTGTGCCGCCTTTTCCAAACGACTAAGTTATTCGGCCATTTTGGTAGTATCATTATCAAAGGCTATGCCAATGGTACCACAGACTGCTAAGTGGAGGACTGGCCGATAGGCTACATCACCCAAGGAGTTACCCCGTC
>CAZKEO010000324.1:0-3275 GCA_964551785.1 uncultured Eubacteriales bacterium
CATCAAGGTGATTGAAATTATGCGGAGCAAAAATGAACGTTTCGGAAAAGATGCTCGGGAAAGAGCTTCCGTACAATTGGCGATGGATGTCCTCTCCTATTCAGAAATCGAAGCCGTACGCTATATCTTCAATGACTTAGAAGGAGAAGAGGGTTTTGTAGTTGCTAGTAAGCTAGCCGAGAAATATCGCTTAACTAGATCAGTTATCGTCAATGCTCTGAGAAAACTAGAAAGCGCTGGAGTAATTGATTCTCGCTCTTTAGGTATGAAGGGGACGTATATTAAGGTTCTAAATCCCTATTTGCTTGAACATTTAAAGGTTGCTCAGTAACCGTGCATGCATTTCTTGCCATATATTGTGATAAAATGTACTTTTTAAGCAGGAAAACATGGTTTCTATGGCGAAAGATGTTGACAGAAAACGAATGAGGCATAAGGGAGAGGAATGCGATGGTGAACAACCTGCATAAAGTAGATAGGAATTTGTGGATTATTACCGGGGCGACGAGTTTTCCATTTGTAATTCTGGCTTTTGTGGATTATTCCAAGCTGGTAACACCACAAATTTATTTTCTAATGGCCTTGGCAGGGCTGTTTAATGGTCTAATTGTACCTTTTTTTCTAATGAGGGGTTCAGACAACTGGATCAAGAAAACCATTGCTATTGGAACAAATATCCTAATCTCTTATTTTTGGATCAAGTATACTGGTGGGGTTAGTAGTATTTTTTATCCTACCTTTTATCTATTGCCCATTATGGCTGCCACTATGTACGGAGGCTTTATCGACAGTTTACTTACCGCGTGCTTTGCTAGTTTGCTCAGTCTCCTAGCCAAGGTGAATGAAGTGGGCTTTAACCTCCAAGTCCTGAAAGATACGGCAGTTTTAGTGCAAATCGTCTTGTTTTTTTTAGTTGCTTCCATTTTAGGTTACTTGTTAAAACTTCACCGGGAGCAGTCCAGACGTAGTCAGCGAATGACTGAAGAATTAGAGATTGCTTATAATCAGTTAACAGCCTCCCATGACCAACTCCAAAGCTACACTGGGATTATAGAAAAAATGAATCGGGAAATGGAGCAATTAGCTATTACCGATGAATTAACCGGACTTTATAACTATCGATATTTCCAAATTACTCTAGATAAGGAACTAAAGCGCAATCGTTTTTCTTACCTTACGTTGGTTATGTTAGATGTAGATAATTTCAAGGCTTATAATGATCAATTCGGTCATGTAGCAGGAGATCGGATTTTAGCGGAAATTGCTAAATTAATGAAAAAAGCAGTCCGGGAAGTAGATACCGTGGTACGCTATGGCGGGGAAGAATTTGCAGTAATCCTGCCATCTACTGAAGTGGAGGATGCTTTCCAGGCAGCCCAAAAAATCAGAAATCTGGTTGAAGGGTTAGTAATGATAACCCCCGAAGGCAAGCACAGTTCAGTAACCATTAGTGCGGGAGTTTCATGTTTCCCGGCCGATTCGAAAAACAAGAGTGAATTAATCAGCCATGCTGACTTAGCTTTATTTAAGGCTAAGGAAAGTGGGCGGAATGCCACCAGTATGTATAAGCCTGAGGAATTTGAAATAGAAGATTAGGATATATAGCTGATAATAGTGCTATTGACCTAAAGTGTAATGATAATTGGGGCTAAGCGTCTTGTAAGAGATGCTTGGTCATTTTCTTATTCGCTCAGAAACTTATATTGCGTTTAAGTGACTATAAATTCAGATTAGGGTCTACTACGGATGGGTGGTTACCTTTCAGGCAATAATACTGCACTTCCTATTAAATCATCTGCTTGATTCCTGCTCCGGCCAAACTCATCTACTGCTTTGCTTAGGGCACAGTGGCCTTCGCAACGGAATCTGCGCAGTGATTTGATAAGGAAGCTCCGTAAAGTGCCTTGCAGGTAACCACGCCACCCTTCGTAAATAAAAGGTATTTTATGGAGCATGATGGCTAGTTTCAGAGCTGAGACAGTAAGGTGTAGCTCAGTCCAATTTTCTATCCAGTTTATTCAAGCATGTCCAAACCATGCAAAGGTCCGGTACCTGTTCTGGTTAAGTTGCGATTTTGTTTTATGCCGTGATAGCACTTAGCGCAGTTGGTTAATAAACTCATCCCGTGCATCAGGACGATGCACGCCCTGGCGGTGGTCACGGACGAACCACTCGCCAGGGTTGGATGAATTTTATTAAACCAACAAACTTAGAGCTGTCCGGTACTAAAACTATTAGCAATGGACCAGACAGGTATCGGACCGGACAAGCCATGCTTTCACAAGACCCCAAAAAAATTGGACGTTGAATGGGGATATGCAAAAATGACAAAAAATGGTATAGTGTGACTTAGCGAGTTTGCGGAGTTTAATCTATATGGTGAGGTAGAATTATGTCGATATTACTCAGCCAAGTTTATGGTCTGCTCAAAGGTCGCATTTTGCTTTGGGAAGAGCTGCGAGTGAGGCTGAAAGCTAATGGTGTCTTAATACAAGATTATGTTCTGCTGGAGCAGTTGAATGCCCTTAAGTTGCAAGCAAAAGCTCTGCTGTACCCAGGGATAGGGCTAAATGAGCAAGGTCAAGCTATTTGTAATCGTTGTGGGCAAGGCCACGCCATATTTCCTGTCGAGTGCCCAGTGTGCGGTGAGGGATGTTATCAGTGTGAAGAATGTTTACCTATGGGAAGTTCTAGGACTTGCTCTGCCCTGTGGGCTTTTCCCAATGACGGCAATTTCCCTATGGAACCAGCACCAAATACCCAGCAGCTTAAAGCGAGGTTGGACTTTGCTTTAACTAAAGCTCAACGTGATGCAGCTGGGCAGGTTCTAGAAAAAGTGGCCGCCCCGGGTCCTTCTGAAGTGCATGTCTGGGCAGCCTGCGGAGCTGGCAAAACCGAAGTAGCCTTTGCTGCCATTGCTTATATCTTACGGCAAGGTGGGAAGGTGCTCTTCGCAATTCCTAGACGTGATGTGGTCAGAGATCTCGAACCAAGGTTAAGAAGAGCTTTTCCAGCAGTGCCGCTTGTTACCCTTTATGGGGGATGTGAGGATAAATACGCCGAAGGAGACTTGGTGCTAGCCACTACCCACCAGGTGCTGAGGTTCTACCGAAATTTTGATCTAGTGGTGCTAGATGAGGTGGATGCCTTCCCCTACCGGGATAGTGCTATGCTACACTTCGCCTTGGCAAGAGCGCGGAAACCAGAGGGTAAGTTGGTCCTAATGACAGCAACTCCTGAGGAGGAGCAGATGCAGCAGGGAAAGGGTGATGCGC
>CAZKEO010000325.1:0-3264 GCA_964551785.1 uncultured Eubacteriales bacterium
AGTAGGAAAAACCGGCTTCTTACTGTTAAATATTGTCTTAGCGTGGGTTTTACGTTATTATGTTGGCCCTACCCCTTACTAGACAGAATAAACTGAATATTATATAATTCTGGTAATACCACAAATCGGTATATATATTACCAGAGATGAATAGAGGTATTACATGGAAGAAGAATTTAAGTCGCCAATACGCTCATCGGATCTTGTAGAAAACAAGTTAATAAGAGCAGTTCTTTTCGGAGAGTTTCCACCAGGAAGTGAACTCCCTCCAGAACGTGACCTAGCGGCTAAGCTGGGAGTTGGGCGCCCAACTTTGCGCGAGGTTATTCAACGCCTAGAGCGGGACGGTTGGTTTACTGTCCGCAAGGGCCAACATACGCTAGTTAATGACTTTTGGCGTGAAGGTAACCTGAATACACTAGTAAATATAGTGCAAAGTTCTGAAGTAGTTCCTGAAGATTTTATAATCAACTTGCTGGAGGTAAGGGTTGCTTTGGCCCCTGCCTATGTAAAAGATGCTGTTCAGTGCTGTCCAGCCAAGGTAGTAGCAGCACTAACAGAAATTGATAAACTTAAAGATGTTGCTGAAGTATTTGCCTTGTTTGATTGGGAATTACAAAAGAAGTTAGTAAATCTGGCCAAAAATCCAATTTATCGTCTTATCTTAAATAGTTTTGGTGCTATATATGTTAAAGCTGCTAGGCGCTACTTTATGGTAAGTGAAAATCGTCAATTATCAAGACAGTTTTATCAGGACCTCTTGACTACGGCTATGGCATCAGATTATCAAGGGGCTGAAAGGGTGACTAAGGAGGTTATGGAAGAAGTACTTCGCTGTTATAAGAATCAAATCAAGTAAGAAAAATGGTGGAGGAGGGGTTTCCTAGTGAGACGATGGAACGGATGGGGAGATGATACCGTCGATTTTGAGGTTCCACAGGCAGCGAGTGAATATTTGACTAAGCTGATAGGTCCAGCCACACCTCCCAAGAAGATTTCCATAGAAGAAATCGTGGCGATGGTACCATCATCGCGTCTGCCGGGGCATCGCTTGGTAAGTACTGACTTGGAACAACGTGTACGCCATTGTGCTGGTCAGAGTATGTCTGATTGGATATATTTCCGAGGCGGTTTATTGCCCACTTTTCCAGATGGAGTTGCTTTTCCAGAGTCTGTTAACGATATTCGCGAGCTACTGCGCTTCGCCAAAGAAATTGAAGCTCTAGTGATCCCCTACGGTGGGGGTACCAGTGTTGTCGGTCACCTTACCGTACCTAAGGGCGAGCAGGCTGTTATTACGGTTGACATGGGGCGGATGAACAAACTATTGGAACTTGATAAACAAGGGTGCCTGGCAACATTTCAAGCTGGAGTACGGGGGCCAGACTTAGAGGCCACTTTAAGGGCTAAGGGATTTACTTTGGGCCACTATCCACAGTCTTTTGAGTTATCTACATTAGGTGGGTGGGTGGTTACCCGTTCTGCTGGACATTTTTCCATGGGATATGGAAGAATAGAGCGTTTATTTGTTGGAGGGGAGATGGAGACTCCCGTTGGCACTGTTAAGATACCAGCGTTTCCGGCTTCTGCTGCAGGGCCTGATTTGCGTGAAGTTATTATGGGTTCCGAGGGTAG
Organism: uncultured Eubacteriales bacterium; assembly: GCA_964551785.1. Lineage (GTDB taxonomy): Bacteria > Bacillota > Carboxydocellales > JAJZTU01 > CAZKEO01. Next base: position 1,636 of record CAZKEO010000325.1, read on the forward strand.
ATTGGGAATTGTCACAAAATGCACCGTTAAGGTGACTGCGTTGCCAGAGGCAGAGATCTTCCCCGCAGCTTTTTTCCCAGGAAGGGAAGAAGGGATCACAGCTGTGCGTGCACTCGCTCAGGCTGGAATTCCTCTTTCTATGGTCAGACTGAGCTTACCTGAGGAGACGACGACAACCCTGAGTCTTAAATCTGGGTGGCAAATGGACCTCTTATATCGCTGGCTTGCTTGGCATGGTGTTAAAGAACAAAAAACAATGCTTCTTTATGGAGCTACAGGTACTCAGAAAAAGGTTAAGTGGGCATTACGCAGGGCTAAGGAAATTATTAAGGAACACCACGGAGTCTATGTGGGTACGTCAATTGGTAAACACTGGTACAAAAGCCGGTTTAAGCTGCCTTATATACGCAATAATCTGTGGGAACTGGGCTATGCAGTCGATACATTGGAAACGGCTGTTGCCTGGAACAAGGCCCCAATAACTAGGAAGGCAATTGAAGAGAGCTTGCGTAATGCGCTAAACGGAATAAATGAGAAAGTTCATGTATTTACCCATCTCTCACATGTCTATCCCCATGGTACAAGTCTCTATGTTACGTACATATTCAGGCTAGCAAATTCTCCGTCTGAGACTATGTCACGCTGGCAAGTCTTAAAAAAAGTTGCCTGTGAAGCAATAGTACGCACGGGAGCGACTATTACCCACCAGCATGGAGTCGGAATTGATCATCAACCCTATTTGGTCACTGAAAAAGGAGCCCTGGGGATGGAGATGATTTCTGCTCTGTGCCGCACTCTAGATCCCAAGGGCATGATGAATCCTGGAAAATTGGTCAAATAAAAGGGGGAGGATTTCGTGGAACGTGACGAGATCTTGGGGGAACTGAAAAAACCATGGGATATTATTGTTGTTGGAGGAGGAATTACTGGAGCTGGGGTGTTTCGTGAGGGGGCGCGGGCAGGGTTCCGCTGTCTGCTTTTGGAACAACGCGACTTTGCCTGGGGGACTTCCAGCCGGTCTGGAAAGATGGTCCATGGTGGTTTACGTTATTTAGGGCAAGGTCAAATTAGAACTACTTGGCATTCCGTTAGAGAAAGGGAAAAGCTGTTGCGGGAATATGCGGGTATGGTCGAGTCGATGGGGTTTCTTGTCCCATATTATGAAAATGACCGTTTAACTCCTTATTTACTAGGCGCGGGTCTGACAGTTTATGACCTTATGGCTTTCCGATATGACCACAGTCAATTAGATGCCGTGAATTTTGGGATGCAGGTCCCCGCGATGGATAGTCATGGATTAACAGGGGGAGTTCGTTTTAGAGACGCCCGTACGGATGATGCCCGGTTGGTGTTGCGGGTAATTCAAGAAGGCGTGAGTTTAGGAGGCATAGCTCTTAATTACGTTAAGGTAGAAGAAGTATGTAAGGATCTGACTGATCGTGTGCAGGGTGTAGTCTTGAAGGATGAAGTAAGCAAAAAAAACATAGAGATACGGGGACAACTGGTGATCAATGCAACCGGCGTTTGGGCGGATGAATTGCGTTCTCAGATGGGTAAATCTCCTCGCATGCGCCGGCTGAGGGGAAGTCATTTAATCTTTCCAAGCTGGCGTTTCCCTTTAGCTCAGGC
>CAZKEO010000326.1:0-3253 GCA_964551785.1 uncultured Eubacteriales bacterium
TTTTAGGCGAAAATTTATCTTTCAGCAGTATTTTACCAAACGGTTCTGCTAAATTGACGATACTGAAGGCTTGGTCAAGTTGTTTTACTAGCCCCTCTAAGGTCCCGAGAGACTTTCCTAGTAACACAATCTCCGCCGGCACTCTAATTTGATAGATATAAGCCATGTTGAGCATTTCTTGCACTACATCTCCGAGTTTTAACTGTTGCATCGGGAGATCATAATACTTTTCCATCAAACGTCTGAGGTCTTTGTTCAGTTTAGTAGCATCCACTGTATCATGGGCATGCCCAATTTCTATTAAGATGTTAACCATTTGCTGGGTATCTTGACGAACAATCGCCAAAACCAGACTTACCAGTTGCACCCGTAAATCTTCATCTATTCTGCCGATCTGTCCAAAGTCCATAAAACAGATGCGCTCACCATCGATAACGGCTAAATTTCCTGGATGAGGATCAGCGTGAAAAAAACCATGGATATAGATTTGTCTAAAAATTGCATTAGCAACATTTTGGGCAATTTGGGTTAAATCATAGCCTTGTTCCTGTAAGGCAGTAATCTGATTTATCTTGATACCTGGCATATATTCCATAGTTAGCACTTTAGGGGAAGAAAACTCCCAGTATATTTTAGGAAATTTAACAGTTAAATCATTGGTAAAGTTTTCATTAAAGCGATCTGCGTTTTTTCCTTCAATGGTATAATCCAATTCTTCCTTGATCGAGTTGACAAATTCTTCAACCATATCAACGACACGATAAAATGAACCCCATTTAGTCTTAGCTTGGAGTACTCGAGCCGAATCAATGAGGATTTCTAAATCTGTTTCCACTAGCTTGCTAATCCCTGGTCTTTGAATTTTGAGCACTACTTGTTCACCTGAGACTAGTAACCCGCGGTGTACTTGACCGATAGAAGCGGCAGCAAGAGGCTCTTCTGCTAAGCTAGAAAATATTTTTTGATAATCTCTCCCAAGTTCAGCTTCTAGAACTTCTTTTATTTGCTTAAAGGGCAACGGTTGAACTTTATCCTGCAAGCGTTCCATTTCCAGAATTAATTCCGGAGGTAATAAATCTGGGCGTGTGCTTAAGAGCTGACCTAACTTTACAAATGTTGGTCCCAGTTCCTCTAACGCTGTACGAAAACGAGCAGAATAGGTTAATACAACATAACCCTTCTGCTTTCTACTTTTAAAAAAACTAGATTCCCCACGAGTTAGGTAATCTACTAATTGACCTAGTCCGTGTTTTGTCAAGATTTTTCCTATTTCACGAAATCGCAGGATGTGACGGTACCTTGCCCTAATCATCCCTACTCACCTCGTTCTTTTCGAAGCAAAAAAGGGGTTTCCCCCTTTACTTTGGCTCTTCTGTACTTGCTTGCAAGGCAGTTATTTTTGCTTCTAATTCTGCAATTTTTGCTTCTAATTGAGCTACATCAGTCTTGGTAACAAAATCGAACTTTTTGCGAATATCTTCAAACTCTTTTTTAATAGTTTCTTGGACAGCAGCTTTTTCCTGATCTCCCTTTTCTAACAATTCATTTACAAAGTTTTTGGCTTCTTCTGTACCAACCTCACCACGTTCTACCATGTTTTGCATGATTTTTTCGGCTTTCTCTCGAGTGATAGTCATTAGTCCAATCCCTAATGAGAGTGACTTTTTAAATATTTCCATACTAAAACCTCCTTTATCTCTACCACTTTCAGTATCACCAGAACAGTTACTAGCTATGCCAACTGTAAAAGTGACTCTTCCTGTACCCTAATTGTAACTACAGCCCTAATTATTGTCAATTGATTATATTTTAACCATAACTGTCTTAATTTTATCATCTAAAACCCTCTTGACTCTTTACTAGGTTATTCGCTATAATAAGCATATCCTCGATAAAGGCCCCTTGGTCAAGTGGTCTAAGACACCGCCCTTTCACGGCGGCTACACGGGTTCGAATCCCGTAGGGGTCACCATGCCGGTGTAGCTCAACTGGTAGAGCAACTGACTTGTAATCAGTAGGTTGGGGGTTCAAGTCCTCTCGCCGGCACCATTTTATCGGAGGGGTTCCCGAGTGGCTAAAGGGATCAGACTGTAAATCTGACGGCTCTGCCTTCGAAGGTTCGAATCCTTCTCCCTCCACCATTAATCCTAACAATTAAAATATAAATAGTAAAAAAGAAAAACCTACAAAAGTGTAGGTCTTTTTTTATTTGGTCTTAATTACTATTTGAGGACCAAGCAATGATTAGCTTATCACCAAAATTAAGAGGCGTAGTAAAGGTAGCTGGTCTTCCATTGATTTCCAACCTTAGTTCAGCACCAGAATATGGTGGTTGCGGGTTAAAATCGACATATTTAAAGATATCAAAAAACAACAATTGCCCCGAAACAGTATTTAATGCAATTTCTTCATCATTGACATAAATGATATGCTGATTGAGATCCAACACCGCACTATCAGAACTATCTAGCTCCTGCTCTGTTAGATCGTAACCAACCTGCTCCTGATCTGCTAAGAGCTTCACCTGCTGGGATAGATTGATATCATCTCCTGGTCTTATTGGTGAACTAGCATCAGCAGGAATTCCGTTGATGGCAATCTTAAAAACTTCTGGTTCACTGATACCGCTCAGGGCCAATACCGCTTGGACGGTAGCAGGTATTGCAACAATAATATCTGCCAAATCTACTAGTAATTCAGCTCTGGTAACCATTCTACCGTTCATGAGTATTTCCTCTGGCAGGTCTAGTTTGGCGCCATTGATGAAAACAAAAGGCGCTGCTTCGACAGGAGGTAGAACATCACCGACGGTTCCCAGTGCATCCTCGCCGTTGATTGCCTGTTGTACTGTGATTTTATCACCACCACTAACTAAGGTATCTAGGCGGGCTAGTTGTTGGTTCACTGTAATAACTGCAGGTGAACCAAGTGTACCTCGTACTAGTTTGACTTCCCCGTTCACTGTGACACTTAAAGACATGCCCCACTTACCCATTAGTTTTTTAGTGTCCAGACCAGCTGCAAGTAAGGCATCCGCTACCGTGCCATGGTTTAGTTTAAATAATCGCACTGGTTGTCCATTGACAATCACTCTGGAAAAATCTAACCCATTACCCCTAAAAGCTGTCACTGCTATCCCCAAGGGTGTAATGGATTCAGGACCTTGGAGCATTTTATGTTTACCACTGACATCAGTAACTACTTCCCGACCCCTTACAGCCACACGTTGTGGTGACAAATTTAGGGCCTCTGC
>CAZKEO010000327.1:0-3253 GCA_964551785.1 uncultured Eubacteriales bacterium
TTTGTCGGCTTGATAAGTGCCGTCAGGGTTTAAATAGATTCCACGAACAAATCTTCCTATTTGTTGGTCATAGAGATTAGTAATGATCCCATTTTTAATGGTGGCAGCAGCTAATTCGTATTTTAATGCTTTTTCTTCATCAGCAAAAATTCTAGTAAAATTTGCAGCCGCAGTTAACCCTGCGTAGACAGCACAAGCGGTAAAGGTAAAGATCCCACGACGTTCCTCCCACAAATCGTAGCTTTGCATAGGTAACTTTAAATTCTGATGCAAAAATATAGTCATAAAGTCAGCCGCAGGTTTGATCAAGCTCCTATATAAGGATTGTACAAATTCTAAATCTTTATGTTGTAGGTAATGCTGCCAAAGGGAATAGATTACTAAGGCTGTTTCGTCTTCCTGAATAGGAAGCTGGGCTTCATTATTTCTATACCAGGGATGCCAGCTTGAACCAACAGATCCATCGGGATTATACTTATGCATTAAATATCCGTCAGACGTTATAGCCCGTTCACAAAAAAGGAAAAAAGGTGCTACTGTTTCACTATACCCAGCACAACTTAAAGCTTCCGCGATAAGGGCACCATCGCGAGGCCACATATAACTGTAATGATCTCTATTGTGTTGCATCACATCAGAATCATTAGCTGCTATAATAGCGCCTTTGCGATCAATTTGAGTACGCACAATTAATAAACTTCTTTTATAGAGCCGAATCAGCTGTAATGGTAAATCGGCAAAATCTAGCTCGCTTTTATTTACCCAAGTCCTCCAATATGAAGCTACCTCATTAAATATGCGGAGAGGATTTTTTTCTAAAATGTATCGATTTAATTTACGGGCTTCTGAAAAACTGTTCCCTACCGTCATCCAATAATGAAGTATTTCTTGGGAATTGGGCTTAATGGTTAAGTGAAAACTGATAGTACTGTCTACCGAACCTTGTGCTATGGTATTACCGGCTAAATGTCCATCTTCGGCATCCCGCCAGGTGCCTTCAGCTTGACCAAATCTCTTGACTCCCGTTGTATATTGATAAATTCCTCCCTGGCGGCTTTCTCCATTAAACATAAAGTAACGGTTACGTTTATAATGGTAAATTAAACCCAAACCAGGCTCATATACTGCTGTATCACCAACTTCTGACTCATCAATCGATAAATCATGAGTAAAAAAGATCATTACCTCTCGCTCTTGATCAGTCGTATTTTTAACTATCAGTTTTTCTAATAAGAAGGTATCAAAGTGATGCACAAGATGGTTAATATGCAATTCTAAACCAAGTCGTCGATTTAGCGCTTTAGTGTCAGTAATCAAGGTATCCTCAATGTAATCAAGGTATTTTTCCCACTCGAAATGATCTAGCCAGGAGAATTGGCCATCCACCCACACCCCAATGGAATTTCGATTCCCTGCAACATGATTAAGCTGACCGACATGTGGAAAGTAGATATCTCTCACATTTAGTCCATTGTCAAGGTTGACTAATAAATGACCATTACCCATCACTAAGGCTCTAGGCATTGTTAACACCTACCTTCACATCTACATAGTGAAAACTGTAGCTTATTTGTTTTGGTAGCACTTTCTGCAAATGCAGTCTGGGCTTGCGCAAAAATAGCTTGAGTCTGTTTTGCTATTTGATCCCAATTGTAAGCTTGCATCACATCCTCCCTGGCTGTTATGACCATGTCGGTTTGTAACTGAGGGTTTGCAAAGAGATATAGCATCATTTCAGCTAGACTTTTACTATCTCCGGGAGGCACTTTAAGTCCATTTATTTTATGTTTAATAAGCTCACCTAGACCACCGCTATCAGCTACTATCAGGGGTAACCCTGCTGCCATTGCTTCTAAGGCAACAATCCCAAAAGGTTCATAGAGACTTGGAAAGACAGCAACATCAGCTTCGGTAAGCAATTGATTCCGAGTTTGGTCATCAATATATCCTAAAAACACTACATGGTTATTGAGGTCTAAACGCGTAGCTTCGGCAACCAAATAATCGCCCAGCGGTCCTCGTCCAGCAATCAAACATTTAAGATTAGGGAACTTTTCTTTAACAAGTGTCAGGGCTTGCAGTAAAATATGGATACCTTTTTCTAAAACTAACCGGCCGATAAACAAGACAATTTTTTCCGAGGCAACATGTTTTGGAGATAAGAGCTTGGTATTAATTGGAGGAACAACACTTGCTATTTCGATGCCGTTGGGGATACTAATCACTTTTTCACTAGGTATCTGGAACCCGTTCACAACTTCATCAAACATAAATTTACTACATACAATTATACGTTCTGCCAGCGCAGTTAGTCTTAATTCTACATCGTGGATTTTGCTTTGGAGTGTGTTATGTATACCCTGATTCCTGCCATGTTCGGTGGCATGGATAGTAGCAACTAAAGGTATTTTGAATTTCTTTTGCAAAGCCTCAGCAGCGTATTCAACTAGCCAGTCATGGGCGTGGATTAATTGAAAGGGTCCTTCTTGCTGATTTAATTTGATCGCATAATTTAACATAGTAATATTTAATTGTAAAATCCAATGAAAGAAATTCTGATCTTCCTGATTAAGAAGAGTTTCTAGTCGATGGACATTAACTCCCTTAACCACATCCCTAGCAGGATAATTAGGGTAATTAGCAGTTAGAACATGCACTTCTTCACCGTTATTAGCAAGAGCTGTCGCAAGGCCATCGACATGGCGTGCCAGGCCACCAATAGTCTTGGGAGGAAACTCCCAGGAAAGCATTAGTATTTTTCGCTTGTTATTATTGCGATTACTTCTTAGTAGATAGTCGCCTTTACTTTGCCAATGCTGATAATTTAAGCTAGGGAAAATGGCATTTTTTTGTTCTAACTCCACTAGTTCTTGTTCTTCTAGGTTATCTAATTTAATTCGGTCATAAAGGTAATTAAAATTAGCAATATGGTTGTTAAATCTTTTTTCCGCATATGTCACCGTTGTACCTGTTTTTAGTATGAAAGCCCAATCACTACTTTGTGCCAATAACAACTCCCTTCCTGCTTGTTTTACTGCGCGTTGCTTTAAATAGCTAGTACTAAGCAAGCTATTAGCTAGTTCTACCATTCTTTGCTCTGCTTGATGTAAATGGCGATAAAGCCAATCATTGCTTTGGTTTAACCAAACCTTGCTGTATCCTCCGTCTCCCCAACTAGAAAGTCCAAAACTGACTTTTTTATTTGCTCCATTGTTGGCTAGATAAGTGCTTGGAGAAATTAATTGATATGTAT
>CAZKEO010000328.1:0-3250 GCA_964551785.1 uncultured Eubacteriales bacterium
ATTAAATCAGCGATAATACTGGCATCTTGATGCCTAATTACCAAGATATTCCCACCTGCAAGACCTCTAGTATAACTAACATCTACCACCAAAAACGGTAATGGATACTCACTTCTTAACAGTCCATAAGTGGTTACTTCTACCTGGGGAGCAGTTATTTCCACACGGCTGTCCAACAGAGTAGATAAAGCAGTTGCAGCCGAACCCATGGAGATATTACCTACTTCACCAATAGCATCTTTCTCCATATCGTTCAGAAGGCTACCCAGGTCCTGGGATGGAGCAGAAACTGCTATATCAGGTGCTGTTTCTGGAGCTGCCGCCAAAACAGGCTCTTCTGAATCATTACTGCCAGTATTTAATAGGGCATCAATTTCTTCCTGTGACAACACCCCACTACTCATTTGGATCATCTCCTTCTCTAACCACACTGGTAATTTGCATTCCCATTCTACTACCTAACAATCCAGGAACACCATGAAACTTTGTTTTAGAACCGACAACTATATCTAATGGTTTATTAGCTGATTTATCTAATTGCACGACATCACCTACTTGTAAATCTAGTAATTCGCCTACAGTTAAGTCAGCATGTCCTAAGACAACAGACATTGGTATCCTAGCCTTTTCGATGTTTTTACGCAAAACCTCTAGGTGTTCAGCCGTAGCCTTTTTACCAACCCCACTATACCAGAAATGGGCATTAAGCTTATTGACCACTGGCTCAATTACGATGTAGGGAATACAGATTGTCATCATCCCCTGTTTATCGCCCACCTTCATTTCCAAGGTAACCATAACTACCATTTCAGAAGGAGAGACGACCGAGGCAAATTGGGGATTTGATTCCATCATCTCTAATTTAGGTTCTAATTGGATGATATTTTCCCAAGCTTCCACGAAATGTTCCATAATACCAACCACTATGCGCTCCATGACTGTCCGTTCAATGTCTGTTAGGGCACGTACTTTCTCAGGTGCGTCACCTGAGCCCCCAAAAAGACGATCAATGATGGTAAAGGCTATTGATGGTTTGATATCTATGATAATGTTCCCTTCCAAGGGCGCTAATGAAATAATATTCATGATAGTCGGGTTGGGAATGGAGTTAACTACTTCTTCATAGGTTAATTGTTCGACTGAGTTTACGCTAATTTGGACAACAGTACGCACATAGGCCGCTAAAAAAGTAGTCACTAAACGAGAAAAGTTTTCGTGAATGGCCTGAATGGTGTGTAGTTGTTCCTTTGAGAATTTGTTAGGTCTTCGGAAATCATAGACTTTAATTGGCGAACGGTCATCCTTGTCCTTGCCCTTACCCTTACCTTTGCCCTTAGCGGATCCGCCCCCTTTGTCCTCATGGGTTGTGGGTCCATCACTCAGAGCTGCTAGGAGTGCGTCTATTTCCGTTTGAGACAAGATATCAGACATCTTTTGCCTTCACCTCCACCCATCTACTGGGTTATGAAATACGTGAAGAATACATTTTCTATACGGCCTTCAGCTAGGAATGTATTAATTCTTTCTTTTACTTCCTTTTTCAACTTATCTGTAGCATCTGGGGCACGCAATTCTTCAAAGGTCTTATTACGCAAGATAGAAAGGATGGTATCTTCAACTTTGGGCTTTTTGTTTTCTAATTCTGCTTTAACTTTTTCGTTACTAACCTCGAGCACCAATTTCACTTTCGTAAAACGCATTCCCTCTTGTGAATTAACATTAGTGGTAAATTCACCAGCTTCAAAGCTTGCTCCTAACTTGGCTACATTGCTAATCTCCTTAGAAGATTCTTTAGAAGGAACCTGTGCAGTGTTACTTAAGACGAATTTTGCAACCCCAAAAGCAATTCCAGTCGCTAGGACCACAACAACTACTGCCGCAATGACAATTATTTTAACTAAATTATTTTTTTCGCCTGATTCTGGCTGACCATTTTGACCATTTTGCGGGTTTTCCGCCATTTTACCTCCCCCTTATCTTTGGATTAATTAATCAACTGAATTGACCGAATTTCTAACTTGTACCTGGTTTAGCGCTTGTTTATAGGCAATCACTCGTTTGATAATCTCATCGACTGATTCGGAGACTACCATTTTCTTGCCACTTACCAGCGAAATTACTGAATCCGGTGTTGCTTCCACAAATTCAATGTGGTCTGCATTGATCACCAATTCCTGGTGGTTGAGTCTGGTAACTTTAATCATCCTTACTCCTCCTTAACCAAGGTCTTATCTGAATTATTCCGGACAGGCAGTTGCCATTTGAGACAACTGCACCATCCGGAGTCACTCAAAACTTATTTAACGTTTGAGGTTAACCAACTCTTGGAGCATTTCATCAGAAGTGGTAATGATTCTAGAGTTAGCTTGGAAACCACGCTGGGTAGTAATCATGTCTGTAAATTCCTGCGAGAGATCGACGTTGGACATCTCTAAGGTACCAGGAGTAATGGTTCCACGACCACCGGTTCCAGCAGAACCTACTTGTTCTAGACCAGAGTTATTAGAGCGTTTGAACATGTTATCACCAATTTTGATTAATCCTCCGGGGTTATTGAAATTAGCTACAGCTAAAATAGCTAGTTCTTTACTAAACCCGTTGGAGAAAATACCTGAAACCTTACCAGTTCCATCAATTGCAAAGCTTTGCAGGGTACCGGTTGGGTTACCATCTTGTTTCTGAGCAACTGCGGTAAAAGCTGATGTATACTGGGTCAATTGCTTAATGTCCATGGATATCTTTAATTCATTAGCTAGCGGTTGAAAACTAAACTGGCGGGTCATGTCGGGAGAAATGGCTCCATTTAAGGCCCGGGTCGCATCGGAATCCAACTGCCCGGAACTGTTAAATACCACATAGCCACGGCGGGAAGAGTCCAAACCGCCAGCTAAAGGAGTAGAAGCTGCTGCCACCGCGTTAACGCCACCAAAACCTGCTAGAGGTATAGCTGAAATCAAATCCTTAATACCCGCGGTATTATTAACGACGCCGGCAATCGTGTTAAGGTTAACACCTGCTACAGTATCCCAAGCTACTGTTACCTTATAATGATCAGCGGATGTACCAGTACCGGTTAATGTTGCTGAAGTAGCAGTAAGTGCAGGACCACCTGCCATGATAATATCAACATAATTCCCTTCTTTTCCGGATTTGTTAGCTGTAATCCGGAGGTTATTAGCACCCAACGTATTGGCTATGGCGTAGCCACCACCAAAAGTGGTACCTCCGTCTAAGCTCTGCGCAGAATCTT
>CAZKEO010000329.1:0-3249 GCA_964551785.1 uncultured Eubacteriales bacterium
CAATCCTTGTTGAACCGGATGGAGCGGGTGGAGGCAACGCAAGCTCCCAGGACAAGTCAGGAATGGCAACTGGTACCGAAAAAGCTCAGTGGACAAACAGTCATGACTGCTACCAACTTAAGTGTGGGCTATACACCTGAGACTCCAGTGATCCAAGGACTTAATTTGCTCTTGCGGCGCGGTGAAAAGGTCGCTTTAATTGGAGCTAATGGTACGGGCAAAAGTACAGTTTTAAAAACAATCAATGGTCAATTACCGCAATTAGCAGGCGAGGTTACTTTAGGTAGCCAGGTGACAATCGGCTATTTTGCCCAAGACCAGCAAGATAACCTGCACCAGGCCAGCACATTAATTCAAGCAGTCCAAGAAATTGAACCGATGAGTGAAGCACATGCGCGGAGCTTCTTGGCTAGATTTTTATTCACAGGGGACGAAGTTTTTAAGCGGGTCAGTGAACTCAGTGGTGGTGAGCGTGCTCGCTTAGTTTTAGCTCGCTTATTACTACGGGGAGATAATTTGCTGGTTTTAGATGAACCAACTAACCACTTGGACATGGGAGCCAAAGAGATGTTAGAGGAAAGCCTTAGTGGTTTTGCGGGAACGCTTTTGGTAGTTTCCCATGACCGCTATTTCCTTGACCAAACGGTTACAAGAATTTGGGAAATAGAAGCGGGTTGCCTCCACGAGTACCTTGGTGACTATACTTATTACCGGTGGAAAAAGCAGCAGTTGGCTAGTGAGGCCCGCGAGATAGCAAAAGTTGCTGAAGCGTCAGTAGACCAACTTGCCAGAGGTCGCTCTGCTCGTCCAGCGAAAAAAGTCAAAGCACCGAATCCGGAAGAATTAGAAAGCCAGATTGCTACTACCGAAAATAGGTTAGCAGAGCTAGCAGAAATCTTGGCACTCCCCGAAACCTACCAGCAGGAAGATGCCGGTAAAGCGTTCCTGGATGAATACCAACAGCAAGAGAGACGCTTGGCTGAGCTTTACACAGCCTGGGAAGAATGCCTATAGAAGTTGTTCAAGACATGCACCTCTCCTATTCCCTCTAACATAGACTAATAGTGGCCTGGGAAAGCCCTATGCTAAGGGAGGAGGGAAAGTTCTTTGTTGTGGTTATCAATGCTGGCATTTGCTATTGCCTTAAGCTTTGACGGTTTTGCTGTGGGTGTATCTTATGGTCTACGCCGCATATCAATTCCGGCCTCATCTTTATTAGTCATCAGCTTAACTTCCGCTACGGCGATGGGAGTATCTATGTTGATGGGACACTTAGTCTCAGCTCTGGTCTCAATAGAAGTAGCCGAAAAGATTGGGGCAATTATTTTAATGGGGGTAGGTTGTTGGGTTTTATATCAAACATGGGTCCAGCAACGAGAGCAAGGTGGCCAGCCGGAGCAGGTTAGTCCAGAGGAAAATCAAACAAGCTTGGCAGCACAAGAAGTCCAAGAAAAACAACTGCTGAAAATCCGGATTCGCACCTTGGGTTTAGTGATTCAGATTCTCAAAGAACCGAGTAAAGCAGATTGGGATCGATCAGGGACAATTAGTATTAGGGAGGCCGTGCTACTGGGAATGGCACTAGCCATGGATGCTCTGGGTGCTGGATTTGGTGCGGCGATGGCTGGTTTTAAGCCCCTGATGACCCCGGTAGTAGTTGGCGTGGTGAAGTTCGTCCTGGTTTCGACTGGGCAGTATCTGGGCAGTACTTATGCAGCTCGCTGGATCAACGGCAGAGTTGCGCTCTTGCCGGGCGGGTTGTTGGTACTATTGGGTTTAATGCAAATTGTGCGAATTTAATAATTGTCACAAGAAATGCCTAAATAAGGGGGAAGGAATAGTATATTAGTTTAGCGAATAACAAATAATAGAATTTGGTATTTTGCGTTAAAAAAGCATCTCTAAGGTTCATTTCAGATATGCTTTTTCTTTATTGGAGCATTAGAGTGGAGGAATAATTGTGCATGTGGTAGGATTAACCGGTGGTATTGCATCTGGCAAAAGTACAGTCTCCCACCATCTTGCTAAGTTAGGAGCAATTATTCTCGATGCAGATAAGATAGCAAGGGAAATCGTAGCTCCAGGCAAACCTGCCTTAAAGGAGTTGGTTGAAGAGTTTGGCTCAAACATTCTTCAGCCTGATAATACTTTAGATAGGTCTCAACTTGCGCAGATAATTTTTAATAATCCACAGAAGCGACAAAGATTAAACGAAATAACTCACCCCAAAATTATTGCCGAATTGCGTAAAAGGCTTGCTGAACTTCGGGAACAATATGATTGTCTCAACAAAGTTGTAGTAATAGATGCTGCGTTACTGGTGGAAGCAGGGTTAGTTCCTTTGGTTGAGGAAGTATGGTTAGTTATGGTAGATGTAGAAACCCAACTCCAAAGACTCATCCAGCGGGATAATTTAACAAGGGAAGCAGCCGAAGCGCGCTTAAAATCCCAAATGCCATTAGAGCAAAGGCTAGTCTATGCGAACCGCATTATTCAAAATACCAGTTCTATCGAAGCAACCCAAATTCAGGTGAATGAACTTTGGAATAACCTAATATATATGAAGTAGAAAAAAATGTGAAGGAATGATCCGGTGGCAACCTATAAACATAAATTTAGCAAGCGTTTTGCTTTAGTCCTGCTTGTGCTTACAGTTTTGCTTCTGTTTGCAGGAAGTAATTGGTTAGGCAGAATCTTTTACCCCTATCCCTACCAAGACCTAATCGTGAGCGAAGCCACTAAATATCATATCGACCCCTTTTTAGTAGCGTCCATTATTAAGGCAGAAAGTAATTATCGACCGGATGCCAGGTCAGTAAAGGGAGCACGTGGGGTGATGCAAATTATGCCTGAAACTGGTAAGTGGATTGCTAGTCAGATAGGCATGAAAAATTTCCGTGAGGAAGATTTAGACCAACCTGCTTTCAATATTAAACTGGGTTGCTGGTATTTAGCCAGCCTATATAAAGAATTTCAAGGTAATACAGTCTTGGTGCTAGCTGCCTATAATGGTGGCAGAGGCAATGTGAAACAATGGTTAGCTGAGAAACGTTGGAGCGGGACTAAATTTGAGCTTGAACAAATTCCCTTTCCGGAAACTCGTTCCTATGTCAATAAAGTCCTCAAAAACTACAAGATATATCGCAACCTCTACGAGAAGAAAGAATAGTAATCATGATACGTAAGCGCCTCCGGGCGCTTTTTTTAACGTATAGGAAAGTATAGAATTTTTTGACCTTTGAGCCCTTG
>CAZKEO010000330.1:0-3249 GCA_964551785.1 uncultured Eubacteriales bacterium
CGTGAAAGCTGGTCCAAGTCTTTTTCACTCAGCCCTTGCTTTAACCGTGTGCCCATGGCTTGAATGGTGATCTTATCGGCACCCAGCGAGGATATCTGGCTTGTAATGCTACCTGTCGCCCCCTGTACTATGCTAATCAGGGCAATGATTGAGGCTACCCCGATTAACACACCGAGTACCGTTAAAAAGGAACGCAATTTATTGTGAATAGTATTACTCCACGCCATTTTCATGCATTCTTTCAGCATTCACTTACCACCCCCTCGCTTATCCGTCCATCAAGGATATTCACGATTCTTTCTGAATATTTAGCGATATTAGTATCATGTGTAATCATAATAATCGTCCGTCCTTCATCATTAAGCTCTTTAAAAAGTTGCATAATCGGTTGTCCGGTCTTTTGATCTAGTGCACCAGTTGGCTCGTCTGCCAGCAGGATTGTCGGTTCAGTCACTACAGAACGTGCTATTGCGACACGTTGTTGTTGCCCACCCGAAAGTTGGTTCGGATAGTTGTTCATTTTTTCAGCAAGACCGACCCGTTCAAGAATTGTCGCAGCTCTTTTTCGGCGATTTTCTGAAGACACTCCCGCATAGATCATCGGTAACTCGACGTTTTCAAGGGCACTCAATCTGAGCAGAAGCTGAAAGCTCTGAAACACAAAACCGATTTCTCGGTTGCGTATTCTAGCTAACTCCTTTTCGTCTAAATCGTCAACGTCATGTTTGGCAAGAATATATTTTCCGCTGGTCGGCACATCAAGGCAACCTATGATATTCATAAGGGTGGATTTGCCAGAACCAGAGGGCCCTAGAATCGAAACGAACTCCCCCTCATTAATTTTTAAATTGACATGATTCAGTACCACAAGCTCTTCAGCATCTAAATAATAGCATTTGACAATGTCTTGCATCGTTAAGATTTCGCTCATCGCCCCGTGCCCCCTCCAGAGCTTGCTTGAGGAGTTTCGTTGGGGTCTTGCCCCATTTGTGAACCCGGACCAAACCCTGTAGGCTTGACAACCGGCGGAACTAGAATGGTGTCATTAGTTGTCACACCGCTTTTTATCTCTGCATAGACTCCATCATTAAGACCAACGGTTATACCGACAGTTTTGGGTAACTGGTTGCTGTCTTTGATCAAGACATAAGGGCTGTTGTTGTTAGCATCAAACTGAATCGCAGACATAGGTAGCAGAACCACATTCGATACACTCTGATTCGTTGTCTTTGCCTCTGCTGACATGCCCACTCGCAAGTTACTATCCTGGGGGAGCGAAATGGTCGCTGTAAAATTCGTAACACCGTTTGCATACTCGCCCTCTTTAGACACATTCGTGATTTTTCCAGTAACATCTTTCTTAAAGGAATGAATAGTCACAGTGGCCTCCTTGCCCTCTGAAACAGCGGACAAGTCATATTCATCAACCAGTACTTTTAGTTGCAAATCTGAATAATCAACAATCTCAATTAACTTTGCTCCAGGCATAAGTTGGGCATTTTCGTCAGCGTAAATACTAGAAACTTCTCCAGCTAGCTTCGACTTAATCTCTCCACTCGCGACGGTCGTCATTATAACCGTATCTGTAGTAACTTTCTGCCCCGCTTCTACCTTAATTGCTTTGATTTGCATAGCCCTATCTGCAAAAACTGTCTGCCTGTTTTTAGCCTCTAAGCTGCCAGAAAAGCTATAACTGGTAGCCAAATTACCCATCGTAGCTTGAACCTCAGTATAATTTGTTTTCTTGGGCAGAGCATAAAGTGTAATACCGGCTGCCACAGCCAATACACCTATGATTGACCAAATGATGAACTTTTTATTACCTTGTTTTTGATTTCTCATGGTATTCCTCATCTTCCCTTTCCCTTGTTTTTAGAAGTTTGCCAATAAATCGTGGTAATAATACGAATATTTTCAGCTGATTCCAAGGTAAGAGTGTTTCGCTGTAGTAGCGAATCTTAGCGATCATCCCAATTCCATTGTTTTTTATGTAGTCTCTTTTTTATGGTTCGGGGTGTTATTGTTTTGCCAAAGCAAGACCTCCCGAACGTTTTGCTCGAGAGGTCTTGTTGAATGTTTTTCTTTTAGTTGTCCTAATTCATTGGCTACCTCATGGAACTCTAATATCTATAGGTAACGAAAAGCCTAAAGCGTTTCTAATGAAGAATTTGAGGTACTGTAATTGCAACTTGATGAATGGAGTTGTTCCCGTATCCTTTGACATTCCAGAGAGCCGCTTTCGGTTGGACGTTACCGTTACTGTCACGCGCCCGGGCTTGCATGGAATATTGTCCGGGTACTGAGTTATCCCACGGGTACTCCCAGAACGTCCAGGTATATTGTTCATGTTCTGGGCTAGTTAAACGGGCAGCATTCCAGGTCATACCATTATCTATGCTTACTTCTACCATACTTATCGTGCCTTTTCCAGCCCAAGCAAGACCACGGACTGTATGTGGTCCCAGATGAACCTTTTCTCCTTTAGAAGGCCAGGTAATAATTGAATTTACTTTCATCTCCGTAACCGGTACAGCGTTCTGATAATCTCCTTCTACATTTATATAAACATAGTCAATAGCCTGAAATGGTCCTTTAAAGGGAATAGCGGCTGCTGTGATACGGGAAATCCATTTAACATGAGCCATACCATACCACCCTGGGACAATCAGGCGCAGAGGGAACCCATGTTTATGGGGAATCGGTTCGTCATTCATTTTCAAGGCTAAAATACATTCCTTCATTAAGGCTTTGTCTAATGGTAAGCTACGCTCGAAGTTCACAGGAGTATCCATATCTGGACGTAGTCCAGAATCCGATCCTGTAAAAATAAGCTCTACAGCAGTTTCCTTTACCCTAGTTTGGTCAAGAATATAGGATAAAGGAACTCCTGTCCATTTCGCATTACCGACAGCCCCTGTCTGCCATTGTTCCCCCTGGGTAGGCGGTTCCAGCAAAGCTCGTTTATTACCTGAGCATTCCATCGTTACGAATTTATCAACCTGTGGCATTTGTTTTAATTGTTCGTGAGTAAGAATCAGCGGGCTTTCTACTTCTCCGCCTAAGTACAAAGCCCAGGATTCTAGCTGAATCGTGGGATAGGGCAAATGGTTGCGGGCATAAAATAGTTCATTCGGAGTAATCCAGGTTAGAACATCGTTAAGGGGTGATTCCATATTTTCCGGTATCACTTGGAGAGGTATTAGCCCCGGTTTGTCATTAATGCTTTGGGTAAATCCTGATTGGTCATTG
>CAZKEO010000331.1:0-3248 GCA_964551785.1 uncultured Eubacteriales bacterium
ATGTAGGTGAAGAATCACGCTATATTCATTTGGGGATGACATCCTCCGATGTTTTAGATACGGCTACAGCTCTGCAGATGAAAGAAGCTGGAGAATTAATCCTGCAGCAGCTCCAGGAGTTGCGGGAAGTATTACTGGCAAAGGCTCAGGAATATCGGATGACTCCGATGATTGGGCGAACTCACGGTATTCATGCCGAACCAATTACTTTTGGGCTCAAAATGCTGTTATGGGTAGCTGAAGTGGACCGCTGTATTACGCGGATGAACAGTGCTATTGAGACTGCTAGTGTCGGAATGATTTCCGGGGCAGTGGGTACTTTTGCTAACATCGACCCTCGGGTGGAGGAAATTGCTTGTGCCAAGCTAGGTCTGAAGCATGCTTTGGTCTCGACTCAAGTACTGCAACGTGACCGTCATGCCGAGTATATGACTACTTTAGCGGTAGTTGCGGGCTCTTTGGACAAGTTTGCTACTGAACTTAGAAACCTCCAGCGGACTGATATTTTGGAGGTAGAGGAATATTTCAATAAAGGTCAAAAGGGTTCTTCTGCCATGCCACATAAACGAAACCCAATCACCAGTGAAAGGGTAGCTGGATTAGCCAGAGTAATTCGGGGCAATGCCGTTGCGGCGATGGAAAACCAAGCTTTATGGCATGAGCGCGATATCACCCATTCTTCAGTAGAAAGAGTGATCCTGCCAGACAGTACTATTTTAATGCACTATATGCTAGACAAGTTCATTAAAACTATGAAAAAACTTTTGGTTTATCCTGAAAACATGATGAACAACATCAATAAAACTCACGGGATTGTCTTTTCTCAACGAGTCCTATTAGCACTAGTAGACAAGGGTACCTCTAGGGAGCAGGCTTATGAATTGGTCCAACGCAATGCCTTAAATGCTTGGCATAGTGGTCAGGACTTCCAAGGCTTAGTTTTAGCTGATAATGACATCAAGCAATACTTATCTGAAAATGAAGTCAAGGCGCTCTTTAACTTTGATTATCACTTGGCCCAAGTTAATGCTGTATTTAAGCGCTTTGGATTATAAAGGAGGCTGTCTATATGGAAAAGCTGGAACAACTGTATGAAGGTAAAGCTAAAAAAATCTATCGCACTGAAGATCCTGATGTGCTGTGGCTGGAATATAAAGATGATGCTACTGCCTTTAATGGCTTGAAAAAAGGTACAATTACCAATAAAGGTGTCTTGAACAATAAAATATCCGCCCATTTTTTTGAACTGTTGGAATCCAAGGATATTCCTACGCATTTTGTAGAGTTAATTAACGACCGGGAAATGTTGGTAAAAAATGTGCAGATTATTCCCATCGAAGTAGTGGTGCGGAATATTGCCGCTGGGAGTTTAGCGAAGCGGCTGGGCTTAGAAGAGGGTACCCCGATGCCTCGTCCGATTGTGGAGTTATATTATAAAGATGACAATTTAGGCGATCCCTTGATTAACTATTATCATGCTCTGGCGATGGAAATGGCTACTCGGGACCAAATAGCAATTATGGAGGAAATGGGCTTGATTATTAACTCCATTCTGCATTCCTACCTAAGAGCTAAAGATGTTATCCTAGTCGACTTCAAGCTAGAGTTTGGAATGTTCCATGACCAAGTGATTTTGGCGGATGAAATCTCTCCGGATACTTGCCGCTTCTGGGATGCCGAAACGATGGAAAAACTGGATAAGGACCGCTTTAGAAGAGACTTAGGTAATGTCGAAGATGCTTACGAAGAAATTTTACGCCGCCTAACTAAATAGGGCGATGCGAATCATATGCACGAGAAACTAAGCGGGGAGGTCTTCCGGATGGAGAAACAAAGCTTCGAAGAGCTTTGGCAGTCTGATAAGCCCAAGGAAGAATGTGGTGTATTTGGTGTTCGGGGATCACAGCTTGATGCTGCCCGAATTACTTATTATGGCCTCTATGCCCTGCAACACAGGGGACAAGAGAGTGCTGGGATAGCTGTTTCTGATGGAGAGAAAATCCATCTGCACAAGGATATGGGTTTAGTTGCCGAGGTTTTTAAGGAACAACACCTAGATAAATTAACAGGTAAAATGGCGATCGGCCATGTCCGGTATTCCACCACGGGGGCTAGTTTAGCCATTAATGCCCAACCCTTAGTTTTTCGCTATGCTAAGGGGATTTTGGCTATTGCTCATAATGGCAACCTGACTAATGCGCGGGAGCTACGCACCACCTTGGCTAATACGGGCTCGGTTTTCCAAACTACCATCGATACCGAAGTTTTAGTGAACCTGATTGCCCGCTACTGCCAAAATAGTATTGAAGATGCTATTAAAAAGCTCATGATAGATGTCAAAGGCTCTTATTCGATGGTTGTGATGACCGAGAATAAGTTAATCGGGGTGAGGGACCCTTATGGTAACCGCCCACTTTGTCTAGGTAGCCTAGGTGATGGCTATGTGCTTGCTTCGGAAAGCTGTGCCTTGGATACCGTCGGAGCAGAGTTTATTCGGGATATTGAACCAGGCGAAATTGTCGTCATTGATGACTCAGGAGTGAGCTCTATCAGAGGTCAAAATAGCAAAAAACGGACTTGTATCTTTGAATATATTTATTTTGCGCGGCCCGATAGTGTGATTGATGGTTACCATGTGAATTGGTGCCGTCGCCAGATGGGCCACCAGCTAGCACGAGAATACCCTCGCGAGGTAGACCTAGTAATGTCAGTACCTGATTCTGGAAATGCAGCTGCCAAAGGTTATGCGGAGGAACTGGGCTTACCTTTTGAGGAGGGCCTGATGAAAAACCGCTATATTGGCCGCACCTTTATTCAACCTTCTCAATCCATGCGGGAAATTGCCGTGAGGCTGAAATTAAACCCGATTAAGAGTGTAGTCGAAGGTAAACGAATCTTATTAGTAGATGATTCGATTGTACGGGGAACAACCAGTGTCAAGATTGTTAAAATGTTACGTGACGCCGGGGCGAAGGAAATTCACCTCTGTATCAGTTCCCCAGCCATTATTGAGTCCTGCTATTATGGTATTGATACCTCTAATCCCAAAGAATTGATTGCTTGTAACATGACCTACCAGCAGATTGAGCAACATATTGGAGTGGACAGCCTTTACCACCTTAGTAAAGAGGGTCTGCTGAACGTCTTTGGCGCTGATAAAGGCGGTTTTTGCACAGCTTGTTTTGATGGGGATTATCCGATTGAAATACCTACAGACATTTGTAAAAATTCCTTAGATTAAACCGATA
>CAZKEO010000332.1:0-3247 GCA_964551785.1 uncultured Eubacteriales bacterium
CAGGAAACTTTTCAAGAAAACTATGATAAATTAATTATCGCTACCGGAGCAACATCTAAACTACCCGACATGCCAGGACTGCAGCTGCCCAATCTGTTTACCCTGCGCAATGTCAGTAGTTCAGACAAGCTTTGTGCTTATCTTGCTCGGGAAAACCCGCAATCAGCAGTAATCATTGGCTCTGGTTTTATTGGGTTGGAAATGTCTGAAAACCTCAAACAGAGAGGCCTAGCGGTAACCCTGCTGGAGCAAGCCCCACAAATTATGCCTAACCTGGATCCTGATATGTCAGGCTTATTAGCAAATCATCTGCGCGCTAAGGGTATTGAGCTGATTTTAGGGGATACTGCAACAAAGTTTGTTGGAGATAGTCGGGTCCGTCGTATTATTCTTAACAGTGGCCAAACTTTGGAGACAGATTTAGTTGTGCTGTCGATAGGCGTTCAGCCTAATGTTGAACTGGCTGTCCAGGCAGGAGTCCTACTTGGCTCAACAGGGGCCATCCAGGTTAACGCCAAGATGCAGACTAACCTGCCCAATATCTATGCTTGTGGAGATTGTGCTGAAAGCTTTTCGTTGCTAACCCAACAACCACTGTACGTCCCGTTAGGTTCTACCGCCAATAAAATGGGGCGCATAGCTGGCGACCAAGCTAGCGGTGGGAGTTTAGAGTTTCGGGGCATTCTGGGCACTGCCATTTGTAAGGTCTTTGATTTAGCAGTAGCACAAACTGGACTCACCGAAAAAGCTGCCCGACAAGCTGGTTATGAGGTCGTAGTTTCCCATAACATTAAACCCGACAAACCGGAATACTTCCACGGTCAAGAAATGACCATCAAAGCCGTCGCTGATCGAGCTACCGGTAGAATGTTGGGTGCACAAATTATTGGTCACACTGGTGTTGATAAGAGAATTGATATTTTGGCTACAGCTATTACCTATGGGGCTCAAGCAGCAGACCTCTTTCATTTGGATTTAGCCTATGCCCCACCCTTCTCTACCACCAAAGATCCTGTAGCTTACACTGGAATGATTCTGGATAACGCCATTAATCGTGGCAGACCGCTAATTACCGTTCAGGAACTTCAAGAGAAGAGCACAGCTAGTGAGGAGCTCAATATTATTGATGCCAGGATAACAACCCAACACCAAGCAGGCCACATTCCTGGGGCTGTCAGCATCCCACATGACCAAATCAGGGAGCGACTAGCTTCGTTAGATCCCAGCAAACAAACTGTTACCTACTGTAATAAAGGTGTCACTGGCAATGCTGTGCAAAACATCTTACTCAATCATGGTTTTAAGGACGTTTGCAACCTTTCAGGTGGGCATCAGACATATTCACAACAACAGCACGACAAGTAACGCAAAATTCTTCCTCGAGAAATCTCCTGCAGATTTTTCCTAGGAGAAATCTCCTGCATAATTCTCCCGACCGTGGTGAAAAATAAGCACGGTTATACGAAGGGAGGTGCTATGCAAATGATGCAGCTGACAACCCCAGAAGTATTATACTTACAGGAGTTCCTGAAATCCTGCCGGTCAAGTAGTAATTTTAAGCGCACCTGTGCCCGGACCATGTCAGATCCCCAGTTGAGCAGTTTCTGCGACCAATCCGCCAGAGCAGGCCAAATGGGCGAAGCAAGGTTAGGCCGTTTTCTTGGAATTAATATGCAATAAGGAGGAAAACTTAAATGCGTGGAACTATGAATGACCGTGACATGATGCAGTGTATTTTAGATCAAAGTAAGCATTCTGCAACTTTTTTAACATCCTTTATCTTGGAATCAAGTAATCAAGGATTGCGCCAGGAACTGATGCAGCTATTAAATAATGTCCTCCAGGAGCAATACCACTGTTATGAAATGATGCACCAGCGGGGATGGTATCAACCAATGCCAGCAGACCCTAACACGATGACTGCTGCCCAACAGGCTGTCACTAGTGCTTTTACCCAAACTGGGGGAGCAAATCCTATGGGCATGCAGATGGGCAATTACCCCATGATGGGCTATGAGCATATGGCTACTAAACAAACAGGAATGAGTGGTAGTCAAGCAACTATGGGTAGTAGCCAACCAGGCATGGGCACTAGCCAATCAGGTATGGGTATGAGCCAAGCTTAATTTTAGATGATTAATTCCCTAGTCAATTATGACTAGGGAATTTTTTAATACAACTCATCCAAAGCAGTTTTAATCAATAAATAACATAGTGGTAACGAAGACGTTAACATAACTTGGTAATATGAAATTGTAGCAACATTAAAATAACAGAAGGGAGTAAGCAATTGAATAACTACTTGATACCAACAATACCAAAGGTGTCCCGGGATGTATCTGATACAGAGCAGTTCCGGGAATTTCAAGAAATACTTCTTACAAACAACTTACACGCAGTTTATCAGCCCATTGTTTCATTGGCCACTGCTGATACGCTAGGTTGGGAAGCTCTGACAAGAGGACCGGCAAATAGTTATTTTACCTCCCCAGTCAATTTGTTTACATACGCCGAAAAGCATGGCCAGCTCTATACCTTGGAGCGAACTTGTCGGAAATTAGCCTTGCGCGATATGCCTCCCTTGCAACCAAAGCAAAAGTTATTTATTAATATTGATCCGCAAACAATTAATGACCCTAATTTTGTCAAAGGGGAAACCAGAGCAATCTTAGAGTCACTTGGACTAACTCCAGCGAATGTTGTCTTGGAGCTAACTGAACGACGGTCTATTCAGGATTTCACTACTTTCCGCAAATCCTTAAAACATTACCGCGATCAGGGCTACTTAATTGCAATTGATGATGCCGGTGCAGGATACTCCAGTCTCCAGTCCATAGTAGAATTGCATCCAGAGTATATCAAAATGGACATGTCCCTGGTCCGAAATGTCGACAGTGACACCGTAAAAAAAGCTTTACTTGAAACTTTTGTAACCTTTGCCCAGAAGGTTAATTGTAAAATTATCGCCGAAGGAATCGAAACGCCCCAAGAGCTGGAAACACTCATCAAATTAGGCATTACCTTGGGACAAGGTTACCTATTAGCTCATCCGAGCTCACCACCCTCCTCCCTCAGTAAAACTGCCTGTGATATTATCCATCAAAACTCTTCCCGTAGGGCTTTTGTTGCTGCCAATTTGTTAATCTCATAAAAGTAACCGAACGTTTGATCAAGATCTTCCGAATAGTCCTGAACACATCCCTCTTTTATTAAAGTTTTAATATTAAAATCAATTTTTTTTAACTTT
>CAZKEO010000333.1:0-3242 GCA_964551785.1 uncultured Eubacteriales bacterium
GGATTCTCCAAATATCTTTTCATATCGATATTCTGCAAAGCCCTTAAAAATACCTCTTTACTTGGTTCCACAATTACAATTGTTTTATTAGGCCCCAGAGCCTGTGTTAGTTCCTCAATATGATAAAAAAAACCTCCGCCTATCACCAAAGTTAATTCATTGGATATATTAATATTATTTATCCAGTGCTTTGCTTCATTTTGGGGAGAATAACTACTATGTAAGTACACTTCAGCAGTACCCTTCCTGATGAGAAGATTCTTGGTACCAACTTGTGTATATTCTTCTATTTGTAGATCAGGTTTTTCATGGTGCTGATACTCTTTGATGATTGCATAATATGGTGCATATTCTTTTTTGATTATTTCAAGATTATGCTCAAACATGTTTCTAGCCCTTTCCTTACGCAAAAAGCCAGCAAGCGCTGGCTTTTTGCTTTATTATTTTTGTTATTATCTTAATAACTGAAGTACTCCTTGAGGAGCTTGGTTTGCCTGAGCTAACATTGCAGTAGCAGCCTGGTTAAGGATGTTGTTCTTAGTGAAGTTCATCATTTCCTTAGCCATGTCTACATCTCTGATCCTTGATTCTGCTGCTTGGATGTTCTCAGCGGAATTATCAAGGTTCTTAATGGTGTGCTCTAGTCTGTTTTGGTTAGCACCTAAGCTGGATCTTACTGTAGAGATAGTCTTGATAGCAACATCAAATTTTGCGATAGCTGAAGCAGCATTTAAGTGAGTCGCAAAAGTGAAGCCATTCAGAGACAGTTTAGCAGCTGTCATAGTTTGAATAGTAATTTGTAAGGTAGTACCTTTGTCAGCGCCAATTTGTAGGTTGCCAACAGCTGCAGTTAATTTACCATCCAATAGTGTTTTTTCGTTGAAAGTAGTACTGGTAGCAATCCGGCCAACTTCAGCTACTAACTGGTCAACTTCTGCTTTAACAGCAGCACGGTCAGTAGTAACGTTAGTGTCGTTGGCAGCTTGTACTGCAAGTTCTCTCATCCGCTGAACAATAGCCTGAGTTTCGTTCAAAGCACCTTCAGCTGTCTGGATCATGGAGATACCATTTTGAGCGTTAGCAGAAGCTGTTTGTAAACCTCTGATTTGGCCTCTCATTTTTTCAGAGATGGATAATCCTGCTGCATCATCACCAGCCCGGTTAATTCTGAAACCGGATGATAGCTTTTCAACTGACTTGGTCATATTGTTGTTGTTAATGGTTAGGTTACGCTGGGTGTTCAGAGCCATAATGTTATTATTGATTCTCATAAATAATCTCCTCCTTGATTTTAGCAATTGAGCTTCCTTGCTCTTTAGATAACCTCTCGAAAACAATGCGGCCGTCACTATTTTCTCTAAAGGTTAAACTTTGTTTGCAATATAGATATCGAAATTTATTAAATAAACTTAATAGCAATTTCCGTCATTTTCAGCTAATAATTGACTTTACGATTATTTTGCTCGCTATTACTTCGTTATTTCGCTTTTTTCGTACTATTTATAATTATTTCCGAAAGGTCTTGCAAGTCTAATTTATTGCTTTCAATTGCGACTGTGTTTTCATTTTTGACAGATAAGTATACTTCTTTGCGGAGAATAGTAACATCATCAGGAGCACTAATTCCTATTCTGATTTGATCTCCCTTGATTTCAATAATAGTTATTTCTATTTTATCCCCGATCATGATACTCTGGTTCTTTTTTCTCGTTAGTACAAGCATATTTTCCCCTCACAATTCCTGAGGTTGTTTCCCCCTTATTTAGCTAGAATATATTCTTTAATTTTGTAAGTATCGTCTTTTAAAACAATTTGCTTGGCTTTTTTATTCTTAAGATTAATTATGATTGGTGCGACCAAATTAGCGGTCATTTGTGTAATATCCTCGGGGACAACAACAATAGCAAAAATAGCTAAGTCGGCTGTTGGGGTCTGTTCTTCCACCTCTAGGTCAGTCAATTCTTGCCAGTGGATTTTGGGGTGGTAGTCTGGTCTAAATGTTTCTGGTTTAATCACTACAAAAGCTAAATTCTCATCCTCCAGAGACTGGAGCCATAGCAAAATATCATTACCTTCTGGGTTACTTAACATAACGAACTTATGCATATCTTCAAAGCCGAGTAAGCCATTTTCAAAATGCAAGATCCATTCTGGGTCAATTTCCACTAATCCGTAAGCCTTCGTGTTAATTTCCATCCAATCACTCCCTCTATTTCTGCATTACGTTCTAATAATTATCCATAGCTGTCGATGTTGTCCCCTACAAATTCGAAACTAAATTCCGGTTTCTGCTTTAAGTAAATATCCACCTTTCCTGGGTTAAAGTCAATCTTTGCACCCTGGGGTGTTACTTTAATATCTACTGGTATCGGTTCAATTGTCAGTTTTTTGCCCCCCACAAAATTTATTTCCGGACGCGAAGTGGGCATTAGGGCAATATTAAATTCGTCTGGTGGTGGTAACAATACATTAGTAGCTATTGCTACTATAGCATCAACCTTAGTTTCGATGCTCGCAAGTTGATCTCCTTCTGCAGCCCTGCGGCCAATTCCTTCAAGGGCATCCGCATGACCCCTTTGTGCAAACTCTCGGAGCAAGTCGGTACTATTTTTTAAGCCCACCTCTGCCCAACAGGGGTATTGATTAATTTCCACACGAAAAGCCTCTCCACCGCCCTGTAGCTGGGCAGGCTTTGAGGTAATTTCCATCTGCGCTGGTTTTTGTTCAATTGAGAGCTGACCTTGGGTAGTGTCAATCCCTACCTGAGGCCAGGTATGCTGAATCCGAAGTTCCATGGCTACCACCCCTTCAGGCTATGTAAGGTAACACTGGCTAGCAATTATCGTAGAAAATCAACTAAAGAGGGTTGGATGATTCGAGCACCAATCGCCAAAGAGGTATTGTAAACATTTTCCTGTACCTTTAGATCAGTTATTGCCTGGGCACTGTCTACATTCTCTGTTTTATTTAAAAGCGTGTTTAAATTAAGGTTGCCATTCTCTAAACGGTTTTGTGCCATTTCTAATCTATTCGCTCTAGCTCCTACCTCTGCCCGCATAGAGAGATTTTTTTCAATCCAGAGATCAATTTCACCAATCTGGCCAGACACCGCAGCGTTGTCACCTGCTAGCAAATCAGCCTGCAAGGTATCTAGTGCTTCAAACACACTGTCAATACCTGCCGTAGCTGTCGCACTATCGCCAAAGACTTGATCCCCTGTAACGTTAATGGCTAGTTTGGTT
>CAZKEO010000334.1:0-3229 GCA_964551785.1 uncultured Eubacteriales bacterium
AAGACCTTAATCCCTGCATTGATAACTTCTTCTAAGGCTCGGAAGTCCTCAACTCGACCTATTTCATCAGCAACAATTACTTCAGGAGCCATTGCCCTTATCAGCATCATCATGCCTTGCGCCTTTGGACAAGCATCCATTACATCAGTCCTGAGCCCGACATCAAGTTGGGGAACACCTCGATAGCTTCCAGCTAGTTCGGAACGCTCGTCTACTACTCCAATAGTCCTGCCCGGTATCTTAGATTCAGGTACTCCATTACTTATTAAGCGAAGTAGATCTCGTAACATAGTTGTTTTGCCACAGCGGGGAGGGGAAACAATTAAGGTATTGCGAACTTCTTTGGTTTGGGTATTAATAATTTGCGGCAACAATTTCGAAGCTACCCCCAGATATTGCTTTGCTAGCCGTAAATTTAAGCCAGTAATATTACGAATCGTCTCAACCTGCCCATCCTTAACTACTACCCGTCCTGCCAACCCTACGCGGTGTCCTCCTGGCAATGTCAGATAACCATTACGCAGTTCCTCTTCTAAGGCATAAAGCGAGGACCCTGTCAATACTTGGACTGTTCTTTGGAGGTCTTCCCCGGTAACTTGATAAGCGCGGTCACTGGCTGTACTAATCCCATTAAAGTTCACAAAATGTTCTAGGCGTTGACAACGTACCATTAACGGCCGGTTCTGCCTGATACGGATTTCCTCTACTTGCACCAACACCTCTGGGCTGAGGTGGGATAAGACCTGACTGAGATTAGCAGGTAACAGGTTCAGCAAGTAACTGAGCGGAAAATTACTCTCCTGCTGTTCTTCAGCTTTAAGCTGTTTTTGAGATCCCACCTCCACTCACCCTTTCTTTACATACCAAAATCAAAGTATTTAACTGCTCATATAGTCCATGTATATGGTGGACGGGCAGTTTTTATGAATTTATTAATGGTAAATTGGCAAAAAAAAAGCACCGTCTCAAAAGACGGCGCTTCGGCTGATTTTATGATTTAGATAATGCTAATATACTGTAACTAGTAGCTAATTAACCAATGATACGATCAGCTTCTTCTGCATCATGGTCCATAATATATTTTAAGCCAGTAATTTCTGCTGCTTCTTTAGTGAGTGCAAACACATCATCTCTAGTGATATAATCGAGGCTAAATTTACGAGTTCCGCACATAAACTGGCGCAAACCTTGAGCTAGACGCTCGAAGTAGGAATAAACACCAATCGCGCCAACAGGCAGTTTATCGAAATCTTTGCCAAGCATCTGCTTAAGTTCGGAAGTATAAATAAAGACTTGCTCGATGCTCTCGCCATACTTCTTATATTCAGCAGGCACTTTTCCTGCTGCTAGCGCAGCACCAATGTTTTTACCAACCATAGCAGCAGTCAGCGGTGAACGAGCCATACCAATGGCCTTAACATAAGGTGCAGACATCGCTAACCCCTTGAGCATATGATCCTCGAGGGTGAAACCACCTGCAATACAAACCTTAGGAACAAAAGCTCCCTTAGCAGCTAGTTTATCTAGATACTTAGTCAACAACCCTTGAATATAAATTGTAGGAATACCCCACTCGTTCATCATTCTCCAAGGACTCATACCAGTACCACCACCAGCACCGTCAACAGTTAAGAGGTCAAGCTTAGCATCAGAAGCAAATTTCACTGCCCGAGCTAGGTCTGCGGCCCGATAGGCACCAGTTTTTAAGAAAATGTGTTTGGCACCGACATTGCGAAGCTC
This sequence comes from uncultured Eubacteriales bacterium, assembly GCA_964551785.1. Taxonomy (GTDB): domain Bacteria; phylum Bacillota; order Carboxydocellales; family JAJZTU01; genus CAZKEO01. Next base: position 1,741 of record CAZKEO010000334.1, read on the forward strand.
AGCCACTCTTGCGTGGAAGCCATCTTCAGTAACCATACCTACCCGAGAATGTCTTTCAAACTCCTTAAACGCTCCTGCTTTATAAGCGTTGATTACTTCAGGATCTGTAGGATTAGGTAGTACAATATAACCACGGCTGTACAACTGTTGAGCCCGCTCTAAAGAATTAAGTTTTACCTCGCCACCAATATCTTTGGCGCCTTGGCCCCACTTAAGCTCTACAGTATCTACTCCCAGTTTATCTAAAGCAAACTCCTGGATACCCAGTTTAGTATCTTCCACATTGGCCTGAACAGCAATAAAGCCTTTGCCATTGTACCAGTTTGTAAAGTCTTTAATCCGCTTTTCGAGGTTAGGAGCTTTAACAACGCGGCCATTTACGATTTCGGAATTTGGATCCATTCCTACTACGTTCTCACCAATAACAATCCCGACACCAGAAATAGCAGCACCAGCAGCTAAATGATCCCAGTTGTCAGCAGCAATGTTGGTAGAGCCCATTCCAGCAATAACGATAGGTAAACGGAGAGGAATCTCACCATTAACACCTACTGCAGATTCTAGACTTACATTAGGAAAGGTCGCTACATCTGAATCAGCAGCAATACCATGTGCACCTACAGCTGTACCAGAGATATTAAGGTGGGAATAATCAACAGGATAATCTTTTTCAGAGGCAGCAGTAATTTTACCAAAGGGTTGAGGATAAAGTGTTTCTTTACCTCTAACGGACGATTTTCCGATTTCACACGTTCCTACACATCCGTCAAGACAGGTTACGCACATCCCACTAAATGGACACTTACTATCTCCAGTGCGTAGCTTGGTTAGAGTTGCGGCGGTGGCATTGACTCCATTACTATAACTCATTGTTTCTCTTCCTCCCTTTTTGTTTTGAGATCTTGCGCCTCAAAAGAGGCTATATGTACAAGGTTTTTCACCTTTAACATAATCAAATAACAATCTTAATACATCCCAAATACATGCATTATTGCTCATAAATCCAGCTGTTATCTAAATATGTCGAATTATTGTAAGCTTATATATTTGTACAATAAAAATACAATCCATTTTAAAAATAAAAACACCTTAAATAGCTGATATTATTTCATATCGGCTATTTAAGGACGTCATTGCCCTGTACAATTGTCGTTAAAATGACCACTTACCTACAACAACTGTTTTTATACTATTGAGAACATCTCTTGCTTAATTATATCAAAATTTTCAAAATAAAAATACAGTTTTTAAAATGTTTTTAAATAAGTATACTGTATACAGTGCTGAATTTACAAGTACTCGGTTCTTTCCCAATCGTGAACGTAGTTTTCGAACCTTTGCCATTCTCGCCTTTTTGCTGCCAGATACTTTTGTGCCAACTTTTCACCCAAAATAGTTGTCACAAATTGGTCTTGTTCTAATAGGCTAATCGCTTCAATTAAATTTCTAGGTAACCGAACTTGTTTATTCGACAAGTCTGGCAGTTCTA
>CAZKEO010000335.1:0-3222 GCA_964551785.1 uncultured Eubacteriales bacterium
GGGGGGATTGATTTTTGGCTGGTTGTTGTTCGCTATCTTTTTGACCGGTACGTTGGCAATATTCCAGGCGGAATTGACCCATTGGATGAAGCCGGATTTTAGGGCAAGTCAAGTGTTACCTGGGCAAGCTCTTGCTGTAGCGGATAAAAAACTTCGCCAGGTTGCTCCTCAGAGTGATGCTTGGACCATCCGCTTGCCACAACAACGCTATCCTACATTAGAGGTGAGTTGGAAGAAAGGTAAAGTGACATTAGAAAATCCTTTGGATCCTCTGACTGGAACAATAATAAAAGAGCGGCAAACAGAAGGCGGTCATTTCTTTACTGACTTTCATTCAGAACTACATAGTGGTAAGGCTGGATTATGGTTAGTCAGCGCCGCTTCTCTTGTATTATTGGCAGCATTGGTATCTGGGATTGTCATTCGCAAGCAGGTCTTTAAAGAATTTTTTCTGTTGCGTTGGCGTCGAACATGGCTTCATGCTCATATTATGACCGGTGTATTTACACTCCCTTTCGTACTATTAATTACCTATACCGGTTTGGTGCTGACCTTCATGGAAGTGATGCCAGTTTCAACACATTTATTGTATGAGAATAAGGCCCAACTATGGAAAGAAGTCGGACTCGTTTCTCCTCAGGAACGTGCTAATATTCCAGCTACCTTGCTGCCCCTGGAACAGTTACTTCCTTTGGCTGAAGAACAATTTGGTAGAGGAATGATTAATTATGTTCAGGTTAAAAATCCGGGGGATCAGAAAGCCATTGTAACGTTTATACGCAAGATCGATGATCGGATTGCAGCCGTAGGTGATCGGGTCGATTTTAACGGGGTTACGGGAGAAATGGTCGGTATTCATACCCAGTGGAATCCTTCGGTATATAGCGTTCGATTCTTAGCTGGATTACATGTTGCTAGGTTCGGTGGTTATACAGTGTCTTGGTTGTATTTTCTATCGGGTTTGATCAGTTGCGTTATGATTGCCGCTGGACTGATATTCTTTACCATCAAGCGCCGTAGCCGCTATGTCAAGAGTAGTCAGATGGCCAGATATGCTTATCGCGCTGTCGAAGCCTTGAATACTACGTCTATTACTGGCATTATGATTGCCTGCAGTAGCTATTTGTGGGCAAATCGTCTTTTATCCATTTCCATACGGGAACGGGCAGATAATGAAATGACCATATTTTTTGGCGTATGGCTACTGACGCTGATTCATGCCTTTTGGCGTTCGCCGCTACGGGCCTGGGTTGAACAATTAGCAATCGCGGCAGGGCTTTGCATTGGGTTGCCGATTATTAATGGTTTGACGACAAATGTTGGTTTGCTATCGGCCATTACACGTGGGGACTGGATGACCGCCAGCGTTGAATTGGTGGCGATTGTGGTAGGTGGTTTGTTAGCTATGGTAGCCTGGAATATTTTACAAAAGCAAAATAATAACAGTACTAAGTCACTTTAAGTACTAAGATTTCAGTCATGTAGAAAAATAATCATATTAAAAAGGAGAAAGTTTATGGAACTCATCGCCCAAACTATCTATTTATTTCACAAAGGTGGCCCGGTTATGTATCTCTTAGTAGCTTGCTCTTTATTCGTAGTGGCAGTTGCTATTGAACGTTTTTTGTATTATCGCAAAATCTCAGCGAATGCTCAGTCTTTTCAAGAAAAATTGCAGCCATTACTAGAAAAACAACGTTTTAGTGAAGCTGCTCAATTCTGCGAGAAGAGTCCGACAGCCATTGGACGTATTGCACTAGCTGGCCTTATCGCTTATCAGCGGGGGAGTCAAGTTGAGCATGCCTTGGAGAGTGCTGCCATGTTGGCAGCGGCCCAACTGCGTGAACATCTGGACGACTTGAGCATGGCAGTTACTCTTGCTCCCTTACTTGGCCTTCTTGGTACAGTGATTGGTATGATTAATTCCTTCAGCGTATTCAATGCCCAAGTTGGACAGCCTATGGCCATCACCGGCGGCGTCGGTGAAGCTTTAATTGCCACTGCTACTGGCCTTAGTGTTGCAACCTTGGCTTTAATCAGTCATGGGTATTTTTCCCGGCGGGTAAATTCCTTGGTTACTGATATAGAACAAACTGCGGCCCTAGTGGTGAGTTATGTATTTATCAAAAAAAGCGGACGGAGAGAATCCCATGAAATTGCGTAGTCTTCGCGTAGAAAATCACCCTGAATTGATGATTATTCCGATGATCGACATTATCTTCTTTCTCTTGGTATTTTTTATGATGAGCACTCTTTCTATGGTTCAGCAACATACCATTCCAGTCAGCCTGCCGCAAGCAACTGCTGCTCAGCAGGATAAACCGAGTAGTATTAATGTCACGGTGTTCGAGAATGGTAGTGTTATGTTTAATCAGGAAGAAATACCGCTGTCTTTATTGGCTAAGCGTGTTAACTTGGAACTGGGTAAGCAGTCAGATACTGTCTTTATCTTGCGTGGTGACAAGCAGGCACCTTACGGCCAAGTCGTAGTTGTCCTAGATGAACTGAAAAAGGCTGGCGCTCAGCGGGTGTCAGTGGCAGTAGAGAAAGGGAGGTAGCGACCATGACCTATGCCTATCATTGGCGTAAAGCCATGGCAATATCCGTCTGCCTGCATATTTTTCTTGTAATAGGCGCAGGCCATCTAATGGCAGGTTTGCCACCGACCTTACCAACACAAGAGGAAGTGCTGCTAGAAATAGATCTGGTGAATAACCCAGTCCAAGGATCTGACAGTAGTCCATCTTTTAAGGAATCTACATCACTGCCGGATATGCCTAAATCGCCAACTGAAAAATCTCCGGTTATGCCAGTGCAAACACAGAGTCGGGTTAGTGAAGTAGATCCAGTAGTCACTATCAGTGAACTTTCTATGACCGCAACAGGAACGTTGGATGTCTCTTCAACATCTAACCAATCCGCTAGTTCTGATCGTCAGAAGACAAGTAGCAATGCTGGTTCTACTTCAGTAGCAGGTGGAGGTTCCAAGAGTGGTATTTCCGCCCCTGGCCTTTTGGTATCGGCACGAGCGCGCCGCGCGCATCTACGACGGGGCCGATGAGGTTCATAAGGAGTCCGTGGCCAAGCGCATCCTCAAGCGCTATGGCGACGAGGCAGCCCGATCGTGAACGCCTTTGTGGATCAACCCCAGTCGGTGCGCGCCGGCGAGGCGCTTGATATTGAAAAACTCTGCGATTTCTTGCAGACCACGCTTAGCCTTTC
>CAZKEO010000336.1:0-3210 GCA_964551785.1 uncultured Eubacteriales bacterium
TGTTTAAGTATCCTCCTTATTCGATAGCGTTAACGGGAGCCATCGTTGAAGTAGTGCGTGCGCATAATTTAGATATTCTGCATGCTCATTATGCCATTCCCCATACCGTTAGCGCCTATATGGCCCGACAAATGCTCAGGGAGCGGCAAATACCTATTGTTACTACTTTGCATGGGACTGATATTACCATCTTGGGTAATGACCAGCAGTTTTACGAGATTACGAAGTTCTGTCTCGAAGAAAGTGCCGGGGTTACGGCCGTCTCAAACAATTTGCGAACCGAAACCAAGGAGATGTTTGGGTTAGAAAAGATCGAGACGATCTATAATTTTATCGATCCTGAAACCTACAGCAGAAAAAATAACACCTTGTGTAGAGCCTATTTTGCCCCGCCGCAGGAAAAACTGATCCTGCATATTTCTAATTTTCGACCCGTCAAAAGAGTGCCTGATGTACTGAAAATTTTTGCTGGGATTAATCAAGAAGTGCCTAGTCACTTGCTCCTAATTGGTGATGGGCCAGAACGCTTAGCTGCCCAACATTTAGCTCAAGAATTGGGGATTGCACCCCGCGTACATTTCTTGGGAAAACAGGAATGTGTTGTGGAACTAATGTCGTTAGGTGATTTTTTCCTGTTGCCTTCTGAAAAAGAAAGCTTCGGCTTAGCAGCATTGGAAGCGATGGCCTGTGAAGTGCCAGTGATAGCCACTGCCGTTGGAGGGGTGCCAGAAGTAGTCCGGGACGGAGTTACTGGCTATTTAGCACCAGGCGGGGCTGTAGAAATGATGACTACCCAAGCTGTTAAGCTACTTCAAAACAGGGAACTGCATGCTAAAATGGCTACAGCAGCGAGGGAGCGGGCTATCAGGGAATTTCATGTAGAGAAAATTGTGGCACAGTACGAAGCTTATTATCAAAGAATCTGTGCTACAATCTGAAGTAGGAATTAATGCTAAAGGCTCGTGCCGGATTGGTACGAGCCTTTAGCATTAATTTTTGTCTTTACTTTTAGGGTAATCTTAAGTTATAATATAAAGATGGCGAAACTTCACCCAATTTTACTACAATTTACAAAACCATTCTATCACAATCCAATGACTGTGTCAAGAAGCATTTATAAAAAGGGGTGTTAAGGGTGGGCGAAAATTATCAGCAGAACCTAGCGGAAGAGTTGGCTTATCTGGATAAAACTATAACCCTAATTAGCAGAGAACTAACCACGCAGGCCAAAATTTTGGCAGATCGCAAAACAGCACTAATTAATGCCAAAAAAGAGATGTCAGAGAACACTGTCAATGTTAGTAGTGATTTTACCAGATTGACTGAAGTTAACCAATATATGACCGATGTGAATCAGCAGACGATACGTTATGAAAGTACACTTAACCAAATCAGGAAATATGAGCGTAGTCTTGGTTCACCCTATTTCGGCAGGTTTGATTTTCTAGAAGAAGGAGTGGAGCTACAGGAACAAATTTACCTGGGCCTCAATACGGTGTTAGATCCTGCAACCTACAACGTTTTGGTTTATGACTGGCGTTCGCCGATTGCTAGTATTTATTATCAGTATCAACTGGGTGAAGCTTGCTATCTGGCGCCAAGTGGTTGGATAACGGGTGAGGTTTTGGGTAAAAGGCAATATAAAATCCAAAACTCCCAGCTGAAACATTTTTTTGATTGCAGTATTGTAATCAATGATGAAATCTTGCAAGCAGTGCTAAGTGCTAATGCTTCCACCAAGATGAGAAATATTGTTGAAACCATCCAAAAGGAGCAAGATGGCATTATCAGAGATACTGAACATGAGCTGGTTTTAGTCCAAGGTGTAGCTGGTAGTGGTAAAACTTCGATTGCTCTACACCGGATAGCCTTCCTGCTCTATCAGGGGATGGGCTCGGCCCTGACTACCAATAACATGCTGATACTTTCACCTAATGCGATTTTTAGTAAATACATCTCTAGTGTTTTGCCAGAGCTGGGTGAAGAAAACGTGCAGCAAATTACCTTTGACGATATCGTGCAGGAACTCTTGGTAGATCGACAGAGTGGGGAGAATCGCAATAAGCAAATAGAGGCTTTGCTTGCTAGCCAAAATAGCGAAGCAGGGACGTTGCGGAGGGAAAGCATTGCCTTGAAGGGTGCTAAATGCTTTACAGAAATTCTTGACCGGTTGATTCGACACTATCAAAGCAAGGTAATTGCTTTTGGTGATATCTACTTTGAGGGCATGGTACTGGCGACGAGACAACAACTCAAAAACCAAGTTATAAATGATAAAATTGGCCTACCATTGGTGAAACGTCTAGCAAGAATTAAGCATAAGCTCTTGGAACAAGTTCAACCTCTTCGCAAGCACAGGTTGGAGCGAATTGAAAAAATAGTCCAGTGGAGCGAAGGTCATGAATTCGAGGTTAAGTCCTATAGTCGTCTGCTTGCTAGGAAGCAATCCAGGGTATTTGCAGAACAGCTTGAGCAGTTTGCCAAGGTAGAATATTTTCAAATTTATCAGTTACTCTTTAATGAAGTCGGGCTTTTTCACAAGCTTGCTGAGGGCATTGAACTTCCGGAGCAGATAGAGGCGATAATTACTTCAACTCAGCAAAAGCTGGAAGCGGGCCAGGTTGATTTTGAAGACTATGCCCCACTGCTTTATCTCAGACTAAGCTTGGAAGGCAACGATTTGTTTTCGGAGATCAAACAGGTGGTTATTGATGAGGCGCAGGACTATTATCCCATGCATTATCAGGTTTTTAAGCTATTGTTCAAAGATGCTAGATTAACTGTTTTGGGAGATGTCAACCAAAACGTTGAAAAGCCTGCAGACTTAGCCATATATGATGCGGTAGCCGAAATTTTCGCCAAAAGTAAGACGGTCAAGCTAACCTTGAATAAAAGTTATCGCTCATCGCTTGACATCAATAACTTTCTGCAGCGGCTTCTAGGTCGGAACTCGGAATTTATTTGTTTGGAACGACAGTCAGGCGAGCCGAGGGTAGTATGTCAGGACAGTATAGATAACCTGGAGCTGACAGTGGTTCAGGATCTAACGAAATACCTTGCCCAAGGCTATGAAACAATTGCGATCATTTGTAAAACATCCCAAGCTGCGGGTGAAGTATATGAGAGGCTGAAATACCTAACAGCTCTCCACTTAGTCAATACTACTGTGGGTGAAATTAGCAAGGGAGTTGTGATTATCCCAGCCTTCCT
>CAZKEO010000337.1:0-3194 GCA_964551785.1 uncultured Eubacteriales bacterium
GGCGCTGGTGCAGGTGCAGGTGCTGGCGCTGGCGCTGGTTTAGGCGCTGGTGCAGGTGCTGGCGCTGGTGCAGGTGCTGGCGCTGGCGCTGGTTTAGGCGCTGGTGCAGGTGCTGGCACCTTACCATACCTTAATTGTTGAAGCATAGTCCAAATATTCCCGTAGCTTGAAATATAGACTGTTTTATTGAAACTTGTAATTTTGTAGTTGTTTATGTTGGTAGCTGCTAGAGCTGGAGCAACTACTGATGCAGATAACATCATCGTTAAAACTAACATAGACAAACTTTTCTTAATTCTCATGGAAGACTCCTTTCAAAGCACTAAAGTTGACGAGTTAAACAGTTCTGCAACTGCACCACCGGCATAAAAAATACACCTCCCCTTATCAACGCTTACGAGGTTAGCTGACGGATTCGGACCGAAAAGTAGCCCGGCCATCAAAAGATGGCTTCACCCCTGCAAAATGGTTCCCCCGCTTCATTAAGAACTCAGCGATATCCGGTGACATTTATATATTATAGCACTGTTTTAAGCAAATTTCGACATTAATTGCAAATTCCCTCTATGTAAATTATGGTAATGTCTCCCGAGCCTGATTAAGTCTAGACTAGAAACTTATTTCGGAAGATATCCACAGACTAAAACGCTATATAAGTTCTTGTACTATAAAAAGAAACCAGAGTCTGCGCTAAATCAGACTCTGGTTTCTTTTTATTGTTTTGCGGCAAAAGCAGTTTTGACCCAAGTGCGTTCCGCTTGTTGTTCAACTATAATTGGAGCTTCAAAAAAATCCTGTAAATTTGCTTCTGTTAGGACTAGTGAGCTTTCTCCAGCGGAATGAGCTTCTCCTCTCCGCAGTAATAAGGTGTTTTGGAATACAGGTAAAATTTCTTCTATATAATGTGTGACGTACAGCAGTGTTGGCCCGGTTGGTTGTTCCCCAATTTGTTTGATTGTCGCCAGAAACTGCTCCCGAGTAAAGAGATCTAGGCCGTTACATGGTTCATCTAAGATTAATATTTTTGGTGAATTCATTAGTGCTCTGCCAATCAATAATCTTTGCTTTTCACCTTGGGATAAAGTTTGATACTGCCGCTTCGCAAAAGCACTACAACCTAACTACTCCAGCAGGGAATCTGCTAACTCCAGGTCTGCTGGCTCGGGCTTGTCATAGAGCCCAATGGTGGCAAATTTCCCGCTTAAAACTATTTCTTCAGCAGTCTCGCTACCAGATATCCTTTCTTGCAGGGCAGAACTAACCCAACCGATTGATTTACGCAACTCGCGCAAATCTATCTCCCCAAATTTATGATTGAGCACACTGATTGTTCCGGTTGTGGGCCAGAGATAACCGTTAATCATATTAAGCAGAGTAGTTTTGCCAGAGCCATTCAAGCCGACAATCGCCCAATGCTCACCGGACCGGACACTCCAAGTAAGATCTTTTAGCAGGTAGGAACCCGACCTGCGTACAGAAACCTGCTCCATCTGAATTATCAAGTTTGTCACCCTCACTTCTCTAGTCAGCCATTTATTTGTTTTGGAAAAACTTCATCAAGGGTGGTACTACCTGCTTTTTCCGAGAGAGAACAGTTGGCAAATACGCCTGATTCTCTGTGACCTCAGCATTAAATACTACTCCAATCATTTCAGGACGGCTCCCGGTAATCAACAGGCTAGTCGCCTCAGCTAATAAATCGGTAACCATTAGTAGGACATATTCGAAACCGTGCTTTAGGCGGAAAGCTTCCATTGCATCCAGCAGACCTGGTTTGAGGTCTGACAAGCCCTCAAGTCCCATCGCAGTTACCTGCCCAATTGCGACCCGCAAGTCTCCCAGCACGAATTCCTTCAGGTCAGTGTGGATCATTTCTGTCAGGGACATTTTTTGCAAAGAACTAGTCTGCTTAAACATAGTCATTCCAAATTCCATAGGAGTTATGCCAGCAATTTGTCCTAAGCGTCGAGCCATTTCCCGATCCTGTTGGGTACAGGTTGGGGACTTAAAAATGATGGTATCTGACATGATGGCAGCACACATGAGGCCCGCCATTTTCGGGCTCGGAGTGAGGCCCATCTCAAAGTAGGCTTTGGCAATTAGGGTGCAAGTAGAGCCAACTGGCTCATTCCGAAATAAAATCGGCTCACCCGTCTGAACTCCCCCTACTCTGTGGTGATCAATTATCTCCAACACCTCAGCTTTGGCAAGTCCCTCCACACCCTGACTAAATTCGTTATGGTCTACCAAAATGACCCGCTTCTTGCTATAACCAAGCACATGATAGCGCGCAATACTTCCGACTACCCGATGTTGGTCATCTAGTACAGGATAATAGCGGTAACGTGTATCCAGCATGACCTTTTTCACTTCATCTAGCAAATCATCATCTTCAAAAACTAGCAAATCCTGAGTGCGCATGATACTTGCAACCGAGACACTTAAGAGAATCATCCGCGCTGCCGAAAAGGTGTCCATGGGTACACTAATCACCGTAGTACCTCTGGCGTTGACCTCCTGCTCCACAGCAGGGCTGAGTTGCGCCCCCCCAGTTAAAATTAAACATGAAGCTCCAGTTTCTAAAGCAGCTAACTGTCCCTTCTCCCTATCCCCTAAAATAACAATACAACCCGGTGGTAGGATTTGTTCGATAGTTTCAGCGTGCATCGCCCCAATGACTAATTTGCCTTTGAGCTCAGCCTGAACTGTGCCTTTTAATAACGTACCAGACAAGGTTTTAAGTACATTGGCAACTGGGACATCTAAATCTAGGAATTCGTTTTCGCCCAACTCGGCCATATACTTGCTCGCCACATCCCCCACCGTAAAGAGACCCAAAAGTTGTTGGCCCTCATCCACAACAGGGAGGGTTTTCACGCCCTCTGATCCCATTAGCCTCCAGGCTTCTAATAAGGGCATATCAGGTCGAATCGCGATCACAGGCCCTTGCAGCAAATCCTTGACGCGGACATGCAAGTCAGCAAGAATTACCGGCTCCTCTTGTTGAAAAAAGTCCAGTACAAACTTTGTCTCAGCATTGAGTTCCCCGGCTCGGCACGGGATAACCTCCCGATAGCCCAGTGAACTTTTTAAATTGGCATAGGCAATGGCAGCACAAATCGAATCCGTATCGGGATTTTTGTGACCTATAACATACACTGTTTTTTGCAAAATCATGACCTCCTGTAACTTGG
>CAZKEO010000338.1:0-3185 GCA_964551785.1 uncultured Eubacteriales bacterium
CCTTTGGACGGATCGTCGCCTTTCCTATTAAGGCGAACTTCGGCGACGGTTTGAGAGTATTAGAATACTTTATCTCCACTAGCGGAGCCAGCAATGGTCTGGCCGATACTGCTCTCCGGACCGCTGACTCTGGTTATCTGAATAGACGACTAGTCGATGTATCGCAGGATGTAATAGTCCGCGAGGTAGATTGTGGCACTACTAATGGCATAGTGGTTGGCGAAATTAAAGATGGCAACGAGACCATTGTTAATTTACCAGAACGAATTGTTGGCCGGGCCGCAGCCGGAGATATTGTCCATCCAGAAACAGGGGAAGTTTTAGCCCAGGCTAACAAGGAAATAACTGAGGCCCAGGCTGATAAAATCATTGCTGCTGGCATTGAACAAGTCAAGATTCGCTCAGTATTGACTTGTAAGTCCCGCTACGGTGTATGTATCAACTGTTACGGGCGGAATCTAGCCACTGGTCGCCAAGTAGATATCGGTGAAGCGGTAGGAATTATCGCCGCCCAGTCCATCGGTGAACCAGGAACCCAGTTAACGATGAGAACCTTCCACACTGGTGGTGTGGCTGGAGACGATATCACCCAAGGTTTGCCGCGGGTAGAGGAATTATTTGAGGCCAGGAAACCAAAAGGCCAGGCAGTTATCGTTGAAGTTGATGGTATAGTTCATGTGAGTGAGGTTAAGGGACGCCGGGAGGTTGATATTGAAACTGAAGACACTCTAGAAAAGCACAATTATCCCATCCCTTATGGTTCCCGCCTAAAAGTCAAAGAAGGTATGCGAGTTACAGCGGGCGATGAATTGACTGAAGGCTCGGTAAATCCGCATGATATGCTCAAGATCAAAGGACTGCATGGAGTTCAAGTTTATCTGGTCCATGAGGTTCAGAAGGTATACAGATTGCAGGGTGTTGACATTAATGACAAGCATATTGAAGTTATTGTCCGCCAGATGCTCCGCAAGGTTAAGGTCGAAGAATATGGAGACACTGAGTTGTTACCAGGTGGCTTGATAGACATCTTTGACTTTGAGGAAGAAAATGCCAAGGTAATTGCCGACGGTGGCGAACCAGCCACTGCCAGACCAGTGCTCCTGGGTATTACCAAAGCCTCTCTGGCAACAGAATCTTTCTTGTCGGCAGCCTCTTTCCAAGAGACTACCAGAGTACTCACGGAAGCTGCCATCAAAGGTAAGGTTGACCCTCTGTTGGGTCTCAAAGAGAATGTCATTATCGGTAAGTTAATTCCTGCCGGGACAGGGATGTCTAGGTACCGTAACCTGAAACTAAAAGCGATGGAAACGGAAGGGAAAGATATTGACAGCATTTCTTAAAGGTGATATATTATTATAGTGTCTGGATTCTATGAGGAGGTCCTGAAATGCCGCTAGAACAGCTCCAAACCGCTATTAAAAAGACGATTGGCACTAAGCAGACCCTGAAAGCAGTAGAAAAGGGTCAAGCTCAACGGGTTTTCGTAGCGGCTGATGCTGAAGAATATGTACTCCAGCCTTTGCTGCGCTTATGTCAGGAAAAGAACATTCCGGTAATGCGGATTGATTCAATGCGTGAACTAGGCAAAGCTTGTGGCATTGAGGTAGGAAGCGCTTCGGCGGCCATCCTAGAATAGAATTTTTACAGTGGAAAACCCTAATGGCAATGGCCCTTTGCTTGAGGGTAAAGGGTCAATGCCTGTTTTCATTAAAGTTTGTGAGGGATTTGAGGAAGGAGGTGCACGTATGCCTACTATCAGTCAATTGATTCGCCGGGGCAGGCAAGAAATCACCAAGAAATCTACCGCTCCAGCACTAAAGGAATGTCCTCAGAAAAGAGGAGTTTGTACCAGGGTGTATACTACCACGCCAAAAAAGCCAAACTCAGCGTTACGGAAAGTAGCCCGGGTTCGCTTAACAAATGGAGTGGAAGTTACCTCATATATTCCAGGAATTGGTCATAATCTACAGGAGCACTCAGTGGTTCTTGTCCGGGGTGGCCGGGTTAAAGATCTTCCAGGGGTAAGATATCACATTGTCCGGGGTGCACTGGATACTGCTGGCGTTCAGAAGCGTAACCAGAGCCGTTCTAAATACGGAACAAAAAAAGCAAAAGTAAAGAAGTAGGATAAACCGTAAGCATTTTGAGGCAAAGGGGGGAAATACATGCCAAGACGTGGTAATATTCCCAAGAGAGAAATATTGTCTGATCCAATTTACAAAAGCAAACTGGTTACTAAATTTATTAACCAGATTATGCAAGATGGCAAAAGAGGCGTAGCAGAAGCTATCTGTTATGATGCTTTTGAAGCCATTGGAGTGAAGACGGGCAAAGATCCTCTTGAGGTTTTTGAACAAGCTATGCGTAATATCATGCCAGTACTTGAAGTAAAAGCACGCCGGGTTGGTGGTGCAAACTACCAGGTTCCCATCGAGGTTCGTGCAGAGCGCAGACAAACTTTAGCACTTCGCTGGTTAGTTGCTTATTCTCGTAAGCGTGGCGAAAAGACCATGATGGAGAAGTTAGCTAATGAAATTATGGATGCTGCTAACTCAACTGGTGGTTCTGTGAAGAAAAAAGAAGATACCCATAAGATGGCAGAAGCCAATAAGGCGTTTGCTCATTACAGATGGTAAAATTAAATCCCATCATGTAGGAAAGGGGGATATTCGTGGCACGACAGTTTGCCCTAGATAAAACTCGAAATATTGGGATTATGGCCCATATTGATGCCGGAAAGACCACTACTACCGAGCGCATACTTTTTTATACCGGTAGGGTGCACAAGATAGGTGAGGTACACGATGGGGCAGCTACTATGGACTGGATGGTTCAAGAGCAGGAAAGAGGTATCACTATTACCTCTGCGGCTACCACATGCCAGTGGCGCGACCACCGTATTAACATTATAGATACGCCAGGGCACGTGGACTTCACTGTGGAAGTAGAACGTTCGTTACGGGTTCTGGATGGAGCTGTAGCGGTATTCTGTTCCGTTGGTGGTGTTGAGCCACAGTCTGAAACGGTTTGGCGTCAGGCTGATAAATATGGTGTTCCCCGGCTAGCCTTCATCAACAAAATGGACCGCATTGGCGCGGATTTCTTCCGCGGTGTGGAAATGATTAAGGAGCGCCTCGGTGCTAATCCTGTACCTATCCAACTACCAATTGGTTCTGAGGACCAAT
>CAZKEO010000339.1:0-3176 GCA_964551785.1 uncultured Eubacteriales bacterium
GGATAAGAGACAACTACAACAAGGGCTGGTGGCCATTTTGGGCCCCGATAAAGTCATTACTGACGAATTAGAATTAAAGTATTATTCCTATGATAGTTCCTTTCTAGCTAGATTAAACCGCTTTAATCCAGACGCGGTAGTGCTAGCACGGTCGACCGAAGATGTAGTAGCTGTGGTCAAGTTTGCCAATAGCAACCAAGTCCCCCTGATTCCTCGTGGTGCCGGGACAGGAGAAACCTGTGGCTGTATCGCCACCCAAGGTGGGATTATTTTGGACTTATCCACCTGGGACAATATTGAGGAAATCGATGCAGAAAACATGCAGGTTTTCTGCCGTCCAGGAGTAGTTCACAGCAAGCTTAATGATCAATTAGCCAAGCATGGTCTGTTCTTTCCGCCGGATCCCGGTAGCACTAGGATGTGTACAATTGGGGGAATGGTGTCCAATAATGCCAGTGGCTTGCGCGCGGTAAAATACGGAGCCACCGAGAACTACGTCCTTGGTTTAGAAATCGTACTACCTACTGGTGAAGTAATTACCACAGGAGGAGTTAAATCTCGAGCCACTAAAAGTGTATCCGGGATGAACCTCACGAAACTGTATGTTGGTTCGGAAGGAACGCTTGGGGTGATTACCAAAATCCGCTTACGGCTTTGGCCGAAACCAAAAGGGCGTGGTATAGCGATGGCAGCCTTTCCACACCTAGAAGATGCTCCTGCCACTGTGTTGGATGTTTACCGGGCGGGAATTCTTCCCTCGGGCATTGAAATTATGGATGACTCCGCCATTAAGGCTGCCAATATGTATGCTCCGGATTTAAACCTGCCTGATGCCCAAGCGATCTTAATTTTCGAAGTAGATGGCAACCCCGCTAGTGTGGAATGGGAAGGCAAGCAAATCGAGGTAATTGCCCAGAAAAGAGCAATGTTAGTAGAATGGTCCACTGAACCCACCCGCATGGCAGCCCTTTGGAAAGCACGCGGAGTAGTAGCTACTGCGGCTGCTCGGATCAGACCAGATGGTAGTCGAATTTTCCATGGCGAGGATATCAGTGTTCCTTTTACTCAAGTAACCGAAGCCTTAAGACGCATTAAGGCTCTCGGCGAACAGCATGACGTGAAGGTTGTGGTTTACGGCCATATTGGTGATGGCAATCTGCATACCGCTCCCGTAATTGATCCAGAAATACCCGAGGAAGTCACCCGAGCTAACGCCCTAGCCGATGGAATTCACCGCCTAGCCATTGAACTAGGGGGTTCTACTACAGGTGAACATGGTGTGGGCTTAGTGCGAGCCCACTACTCTCCTTTGGAACATGGCCGAGCAGTACACACAATGGCTGCCGTAAAAAAGGCTTTGGATCCTAATGGCATCATGAATCCTGGCAAGCTTTTCGTCCTAGAGGAGGAATAAATTAACATGCTTAATAATCATCCGGATATCCTCAATCAGCTAAAAAAATGTGTGCGTTGCGGCCAGTGTCGCTCTGTGTGCCCTGTTTTTGAGGAAATCCGTAAAGAACAAGTTGCTCCCAGGGGGAGAGCCTTTTTAGCCCAAATGTTACATTACGGGGAAATTGAGCCCTCCGAAAAGGTAGCCCAACACCTGAGCAATTGTCTGATGTGTGAGGCTTGTTCGGCTGACTGCCCTTCTGGCATCCCAGTCCACAAGTTAGTAGCTCTTTCCCGTTCTTATCTAGCCGAGAAAGGTTATTTAACTACCAAAAGGGCTGTTTTTAAAGATTTATGGACGAAGCCGGCTCTCCTCAAAGGTGCTACCGCTGGCTTATGGCTGTACCAAAAAACAGGTCTCCGTTCCCTGGTTAACAGCCTTGGCCTGACCAAGCTTTTACCCGGAGACTTAGGCAAGGCAGAGGGTCTGATCGGGAACGTACCTTTACTCTCTGCGAGAAGCCAATTGCGGGAAGTTACTCCAGCGAAAGGCAAGCAACGCTACCGGATTGGTTACTTCCTGGGGTGTGGAACTGATTTATTTTATCCTGAGGTAGCTAAGGCAACTGTTCAGGTCTTAACTGAAAATGGTTGCGAGGTGGTTATTCCTGCCAAGATGAGCTGTTGTGGAATGCCCCAAATGGCTAATGGTGCCTATGACACTGCCCTTGACTTGGCCCGGACTAATATTGAAGTTTATGAACAGTTGGGCGTAGACTACATTATCTCTGACTGTGCCACTTGTACAGCTGCCATTAGTAACCATGGTTATGGCGACCTCTTTAAGAATACTCCTTATGCTGAAAAAGCTCAGGCTGTTTCCCAAAAAGTAGTCGAGCTCACCGATTTTCTCACCAATAAGCTGGAACTACTACCACCAACTCAAGAGCTGGGGTTAAAGGTGACCTATCACGACCCCTGTCACTTAGCGAAGGCCTTAAAAATAACCGCACCCCCTCGTAACTTGTTAAAAAGCCTGCCAGGTGTCCAGTTTGTCGAATTGGCTGAGGGCTGTTGTGGGGGCGCAGGAACCTTTGTTTTGGCCAACTATGACCTCTCCACTAAAATATTAGCCAAGAAAATGGTTTCCTTGCAGGAAACAGGTGCACAGGTTCTAGCTACAGCTTGTCCCATGTGCAGTATGCAGCTCAGCCACGGGATAGCCCAAGCTGGCATTAACTGCAAAGTTATGCATCCAATTGAATTACTGGCACAGGCCTACAAAAGCCCCAAAGTAAAATCATCTTAAGTTATATGCCTTATTAGCGACCCAATCCAAATATTTAAGCACTGTCTACATAGGACAGTGCTTTTTTGCGTGGTGTGCTGAATATATATTATTCTGAAGGTTAATTAAAGCAGTTAGGGGGAGTTATCGTTGAAAACTATCGGTCTGATCGCTGACACCCACATTCCTACAAGGTGTAAAGTGCTTCCCCCTCAGGTATGCAGTATTTTTGCTAATACTGATCTCATTCTGCACGCCGGAGATGTGGTCACCCCAGAAATCCTGCACCAATTAAAAGCCTTGGCACCTGTCTCGGCAGTCGCAGGTAACCACGATCGCAAAAAGCAACGCTTCTCTCCACCACTACCTAATAAAGAACTTTTTTCGATTGAAGGCTATAATATTGGCCTGGTTCATGGCGACAGCCAAAGCGGAGAATACCGTCACATCTGGGAAAGGGCCTACCGGGCCTTTGGACGTAACCAAGTGGAAATTA